>NZ_KB890623.1 GCF_000373145.1 Thermus oshimai DSM 12092 | reverse complement strand
CTTGCGGTAAGCACGATGCTCCCAGGGTTCCTCTCCCGCATGGCCGCGCTGGCCGCCCTGGCCACCAGGAAGCTCCCCGTAAGGTTCACCCGGAGCACCGCCTCCCAGTCCTCCAGGGGCATCTTCCAGTGGAAGTTGTCCCGGGTGATCCCCGCGTAGTGCACCACCCCGTCCAANCCCCCCAAAGCCTCCAGGGCCTTCCCGAACCCCTCCTCCACCGAGCGGGGGTCGGCCACGTCCATGGGAATGGCCAGGGCCCCCACCCCTTCCGCCGCCTCCCGGAGGGGGCCCTCCTCCAGGTCGCAGGCCACGAGCCTCGCCCCTTCCTTCGCGAAAAGCTCCAGGGTGGCCCGGCCGATGCCGTGGGCCGCCCCCGTGATGAGCACCCGCTTGCCGGCTAAGCGCATCCCGCACCTCCCACGACCGAACGGTCGGTAGGCTCACCCTACCCCCGGGGCAGGGCCCCCGTCAAGCCCTAAAGGGGCCAGGCCCAGTAGGGGGTCTCCACGAACTCCGGGGGGCCTTCCAGGTACACCCTGAGCCCGGGAAGGATCAGGGTGGCGCCCTCCCAGGCGAAGTCCAGGGGGTCTATGGGGAGGGGGTAGTGGAGGACCTCCTCCCGGGGCAGGCCCAGGCGGAACCAGTCGGGCGGGGCAAGCCGCCCCACCAGGAGGTAGCGGGCCCTCTTGGGGCCGCTTTCCGTGTAGAGGAGGGTGGGGCGGCCCAGGTCCAGGAGGAGGGCCTTCCCCTTGACGAAAAGCCGGGCCCTATCCGTCCAGGTAGACATGGGGCCTCCCCCCCAGGTGGGCCACCCGCACCCCCCCGCCGTAGAGGGCCTGGAGGAGGGGCTCTTTTAGGGCCTCTTCCGGAGGACCCTGGTAAAGGAGCCTTCCCCCCACGAGGAGGGCCACCCGGTCCGCCAAGGCCGCCTGGTTGGGGTCGTGGAGGACGGAAAGGACCCCCACCCCCATCCCCTTGAGGCGCTTCAAGAGGGCGAGGAGGGCCCCTTGGTGCTCGAGGTCCAAAAAGGTGGTGGGCTCGTCCAGGAGGAGGTAGCGGGGCCTGGCGGCAAGGGCCCGGGCCAGGAGGACCCGCTGCCTCTCCCCGCCGGAGAGGGTGGCGAGGGGACGGTGGCGGAAGGAAAGGGTATCCGTGACCTCCAGGGCCCACTCCACCGCCTCCCGGTCCTCCCGCCCTTCCCGGCCCCAAAGCCCCAGGTGGGGCAGCCGCCCAAGCCGCACCACCTCCTCCGCCCAAAGCCCCTCGGGGTAGGGCCCCCCCTGGGGGAGGTAGCCCAGGAGGCGCCCCCGGGCGTAGCTCCCGTAGGCGGAAAGGGGCCGGCCCTCCAGAAAGACCTCCCCCGCCCTAGGCCTAAGGAGGCCTGCCATCACCTTAAGGAGGGTGCTCTTGCCGGAGCCGTTGGGCCCAAGGAGGGCGAGCCACTCCCCGGGGCGGAGGCGGAGGCTCACCCCCTTCAGGGCGAAGGGCCCCATAACCCCCTTGGCCTCAAGCCCGCCCACGGCGCCTCCACATGAGGTAAAGGAAGAAGGGCCCCCCGAGGAGGGTGGTCACCACCCCCACGGGGAGCTCCGCGGGCCGGGTGAGGGTGCGGGCCAGGAGGTCGGCGAAGGCCAGGAGGGCCGCCCCCCCCAGGGCGCTCGCCGGGAGAAGCAGGCGGTAATCCTCCCCGAGAAGGCGCCTTAGGGCGTGGGGGGCGATGAGGCCCACGAAACCGATGATCCCCGCCTGGGCCACGGCCGCGGCCACCAGAAGGCTTGCGGAGAGGAGGAGGAGGCCCTTTAGGGCCTCGAGGGGCAGCCCCAGGCTCCGGGCGGTCTCCTCCCCGAGCTGCAACGCGTTCAGGAAGCGTCCGAGGAGGAGAAGGGGCGGCAGGGCCAACAGGGCGAAGAGGAGAAGGGCCTTCACCCCTGCCCAGCCCATAAAGGCCAGGTTCCCCAGGGTGTAGGCGAAGACCGCCCGCACCCGGTCCGCGTCCTGGAGCATCAGGTAGGTGGTGGCCCCGGTGAGGACGCTCCCCACCACCACCCCCGAGAGGACCAGCTCCCCCGTGCGGGCCACCCCCCCCGCCAGGAGGAGGGTGAAGAGGGTGGCGGAAAGGGCCCCCAGGAAGCCCATGAGGGTGGCGGAAAGGGGCAGGTGCTGGAAGACCGCGTGCTGGGCAAAGGCCGGGGAAAGGCCGCCCAAAAGGGCGGCGAAGAGGGTCACCCCGAAGGCCGCCCCGGAGGCCGCCCCCATGAGGTAGGGGTCCGCCAGGGGGTTGCGGAAAAGCCCCTGGAAGGCGGCCCCCGAGAGGCCCAGGGCCGCCCCCACCAGCATCCCCCCCAGGACCCGGGGCAGGCGGAGCTCGGTGACGATGGGGTTGGCCTCGAGGCCGAGAAGGGCCCTTAAGACCTCCCAGGGGGAAAGGGCCACCGCCCCCAGGGCCACCCCCAGCACCAGGGCCAGGAAGAGGAGGAGGAAGAGCCAGCCGAAGACCAGGCCCCGCCTAAGGGTTAGGGGGAGGCCCAGGACCATAGGCTACCTGCCGTGGAAGCAGTCCACGAGAAGCCTCAGGCCCTGGGCCACCCGGGGGCCGGGGCGGGAGAGGAGGCTGTCCTCCCCCCCCGTGAAGACGCAGATCCGCCCCCTCTCCACCGCCCGGATCCGGCTCCAGCCCGGCCGGGCGCGGATGGTCCTCTCCGCGTCGGGGTAGGTGGCCACGATGACCTCGGGGTTCTTTTCCACCACGAACTCCGGGGCGATCTTGGGGAAAAGCCCAAGCTCCTTGGGCACGATGTTCACCCCCCGGGCCTTGGCGATAAGGACCCCAATGAAGCTCTCCGGGCCCACGGTGTAGGGGGTGGGGTCGATCTCGTAGTAGACCCGGGGCCGGGAGCGAGCCTGGGCGGCGCGGCTTTCCTCCTGATAGACCTCCCGCTGGATCTGGGCCACCAGCCTCTCCGCCTGGGAAGGCAGGCCCAGGAGCTGGCCCAACGTGCGCACCGTCTTGAAGATGTCCTCGTAGGTCTCCGTGCGCACCGCGTAGACGGTAAGCCCCGCCCGCTCCAGGGTTTCGTAGAGGCGGCCGTACTTGGAAACCAGCACCAGGTCCGGCTTCAGGGAAAGGATGAGCTCGGGGTTGGGGTTGTAAAGACCCCCGGCCTTGGGGAGCCCCTTCACCCGTTCGGGCCAGTCGGAGTAGTCGTCCGTGGCCACGAGCCGATCGCAGGCCCCCAGGGCGCAGACCGTTTCCGTGACCGAGGGAAGCATGGAGACGATGCGCTTGGGGGGGGCCTTCAGGGTGACGGTGCGCCCCAGATCGTCTGTAACCGTGAGGGGAAAAGCCCAGACCAGCGCCCAAAAGACCGCAAGAACCGCCAAAACCCTTTTCATGCCCGACCTCCTTCCGGCGCGCTAGGGCCAGGCCCGGGGGAGGTAGGGCAAAGCCCCTGCCGGGAGGCAGGGGCTAAAGGACAGCTTAACCCCCACGTCTCCCCCCATCCGCGTGAGGTGCCCCTCCGGGGAAGAGGGGCGGCCCTGGCAGGCATTCGGGCTTCCGGCCTGCGAAGAAAGGCCCGACGATCGGCCGGTTACCGTTGCGGGACAGCGCCGGACTTGCACCGGACTTCCCCACTTTAAGCCTGGACTACGCGCCCAGGCACCAGGGCATACGGGACCTGGCTTTTGGGCCCTAGCGGGCCTTGGCCCTACCTTAAGGCCTCCCGGCCCCCCTTGACAAGGGGCGGTGGGGGGTGGTTTAGTTAGTACCGAGGACGAACTAAAGGGGGCGTGGGGTGCGCAAGGGGGATACGCAGGAAATCCGCAGACTGAACCGGAGGGCCATCCTGCAAAGCTTGCGGCAGGCCCCGGCCACCCGCGCCGACCTCGCCCGAAAGACCGGCCTGGCCAAGAGCGCGGTGAGCCGCCTGGTGGAGGAGCTCCTGGAGGAGGGCCTTCTAGAGGAGGGGGAGGTGCGCCCCGGGGAGCTCGGCCGGCCGGGGGTCCTCCTCCGCCTAAAGCCCCAGGCCCGCTACGCCCTGGGGGCCGAACTGGGGGTGGAGGGCACCGTCCTCCTGGCGGTGGACTGGCGGGGGGAGGTGCTCTGGAGCCAGGAATGGCCCCACCCCAAGGAAGAAGGGGTGGAGGCCCGCCTGGAAGCCCTGAAGGAGGCGGTCCGGCCGCGGGCGGAAGGGGCCTTGGGCCTGGGGATCACCTTCCCCGGGGTGGTGGCCGGGCCTAGGCTCCTTTTCGCCCCCAACCTGGGCTGGCGCGATCTGGATCTCTCCCTGAAGGGCTTCCCCATCCCCGTGGCCTTTGAAAACGACGCCAAAGCCTCGGCCCTCTCCGAGGTCTTCTTCCACGGGGAGGAGAACCTGGCCTACGTGGTCCTGAGCACGGGGCTCGGGGTGGGGGTGGTGGCGGAAGGCCGCCTTCTCCGCGGCACCCACGGGGCGGCGGGGGAGGTGGGGCACTGGACGGGTGGGGGCCGCGCCCCCTGCCGGTGCGGGCGCAGGGGATGTCTGGAAACGGAGCTTGGCCTCCAAAACCTCCTGGCCCACCACCGGGCCCTGGGGGGGGAGGCGGAGGATCTGGACACCCTCCTGGCCTTGGCGGAAAGGGGGGAAGAGGCGGCCATGAAGGTCCTTGCCCACCTGGGGGAGGCCCTGGGGCGTTTCCTCGCCAACCTGGCCGTGGCCTACGACCCGGCCCGGGTGGTCATCGGAGGGCGGGCGGCGGAACTCTTTCCCTACCTGGAGGCCCCTCTGCGGGCGGGGCTCAGGAAGGCGGCCTTCCTTCCGGTGCACCAGAACCTTCCCGTCTACCCCTCGGCCTACGGCCATCTGGCCCCGGCGGTGGGGGGAGCGAGCCTTTTCCTGGCCCGCTTTTTTGAGCTGGGCGGCCTGTGGGCGGAAAGCCCACGTCGCAATGGAGGTCCGTATGAGGAAGTGGCTTTGGGTTTTAGGCATGGCTTTGGGGCTTAGCGCCCTGGCCCAGACGGGCAAGCTGGAGATCTTCTCCTGGTGGGCGGGGGACGAGGGGCCCGCCCTGGAGGCCCTCATCCGGCTCTACAAGCAGAAGTACCCCGGGGTGGAGGTCATCAACGCCACGGTGACGGGCGGGGCCGGGGTGAACGCCAAGGCGGTGCTCAAAACCCGCATGCTGGGCGGCGACCCTCCGGACACCTTCCAGGTCCACGCGGGGCAGGAGCTCATCGGCACTTGGGTGGTGGCCAATCGCATGGAGGACCTTACAGGTCTTTTCCGCCAGGAAGGCTGGCTCCAGGCCTTCCCTAAGGGGCTCATTGACCTCCTCTCCTACAAGGGCGGGATCTGGAGCGTCCCGGTGAACATCCACCGCTCCAACGTCATGTGGTACATCCCGGCCAAGCTCCGGGAGTGGGGGGTCACGCCGCCCAGGACCTGGGCCGAGTTCCTGGCCACCTGCGAGGCGCTGAAGCGCAAGGGCCTCCAGGCCCCCCTGGCCCTGGGGGAGAACTGGACCCAGCAGCACCTCTGGGAGAGCGTGGCCCTAGCCATGCTGGGCGCTGAGGGCTGGAACAACCTTTGGACAGGCAAGCTGAAGTTCACCGACCCCAAGGCGGTGGCGGTGTGGGAGACCTTCGGGAAAGTCCTGGACTGCGCCAACAAGGACGCGGCGGGGCTTTCCTGGCAGCAGGCGGTGGACCGGGTGGTCCAGGGGCAGGCGGCCTTCAACATCATGGGGGACTGGGCCGCGGGGTACATGGCCACCACCCTGAAGCTCCGCCCGGGCACCGACTTCGCCTGGGCCCCCTCCCCGGGCACCCAGGGGGTCTTCATGATGCTCTCCGACTCCTTCGGCCTGCCCAAGGGGGCGAAGAACCGTCAGAACGCCCTGAACTGGCTCCGGCTCGTGGGCTCCAAGGAGGGGCAGGACACCTTTAACCCCCTTAAGGGCTCCATCGCCGCCCGCCTGGACTCCGACCCCGCCAAGTACAACGCCTACGGCCAGGCCGCCATGAAGGACTGGAAGTCCAACCGCATCGTGGGCTCCCTGGTCCACGGGGCGGTGGCCCCCGAGAGCTTCATGAGCCAGTTCGGCACCGTGATGGAGATCTACCTCCAGTCTAGGAACGCCAAGGCCGCGGCCAACGCCGCCCAGGCCATCGCCGACCAGGTGGGCCTCGGGCGCTAAGGATCTTTCGCCCCCTGGGGGCCTTTGGCCCCCAGGGGTATTCTGGGGGTAACGTGCGGGACCGGATCCTGGCCTTTTTGGTCCTCCTTCCCTCCTTGGTGCTGGTGGGGATCTTTGTCTACGGCTTCATCGGGCAGACGCTTTGGGTTTCCCTCACGGACTGGGGCAAAAACCCCGCCCAGGCCCTGGCCCTACGGCCCGAGCTCCGGTTCGTGGGCCTCGAGAACTACCGGGAGCTCTTCACGGGCTTCGTGGACGTGCGCTTCCGGCAGAGCGTGGTCAACCTGGTCTTCTTCACCCTCTTCTTCATGGCGGGGAGCCTGGGCCTAGGGCTCCTCCTGGCCCTGGCCCTGGACCAGCGCCCTAAGGGGGAAGGGTTTTTCCGCACGGTCTTCCTCTTCCCCATGGCCCTCTCCTTCGTGGTCACGGGGACCATCTGGCGCTGGCTTCTCCAGCCCCAGGGGGGGGTGAACGTCCTCCCCACCCTGGTGGGCCTTCCCCCCCTCCCCTTCCCCTGGCTCACCACAAGGGAACAGGTCCTGGTCTTTGACTGGAACCGGCTCCCCTTCTACACCGCCCTCCTCGTGGGCCTGGTCCTCCTCCTCGTGGCCTACGGAGCCTGGCGGGGCGGGGAAAGGAGAAGGCTTTTCTGGAGCCTCCTCTCCGGAGGGGTTCTCCTCCTTTGGGCCTTCACCTTGGGAAGCCGGGTCCAGCTCCTCCCCTACCCCGAGCCCCACGGGTTCAGCCTGGCCCTCATCGGGGTGATCCTGGCCGCGGTCTGGCAGATGTCGGGCTACACCATGGCCCTCTACCTGGCGGGCCTCCGGGGCATCCCGGTGGAGGTCCTCGAGGCCGCCCGGGTGGACGGGGCTGGAAGCTGGCAGCTCTACCGGTACGTCATCTTCCCCCTTCTCGCCCCCATCACCCTCTCCGCCATGATCGTCCTGGGCCACATCGCCCTGAAGATCTTTGACCTCATCTTCGCCATGGCGGGGCTGGACTACGCCCCCACGGACGTGCCCGCCATCTACATGTACCTCCTGGCCTTCCGGGGCAACCAGTTCGCCAAGGGCGCGGCCATCGGCCTGCTCCTCCTCCTCCTGGTGGCCCTGGTGGTGGTGCCCTACCTGGCAAGCCAGCTCAGGAAGGAGGTGCGGCGGTGATGGGCCGGGCGCTCCTCTACCTCTTCCTGGGGCTGGCCCTCGTTTTCTTCCTCCTCCCCGTGTACCTGGTGATCCTCACCGCCCTGAAAGAGCCCGCCAAAATCACCCTGGACGCGGTGTGGCGCTGGCCGGACCCCCTATACTGGGAAAGCTTCCGCATCGCCTGGGAGGCCTTCCGGCCCAAGTTCCAAAACAGCGTGGTCCTGGCGGTCTCCGCCACCCTCATCTCCGCCTTCATCGGGGCCCTCAACGGCTACGTGCTGGCCAAGTGGCCCTTTAGGGGGGCGAACCTCCTCTTCGCCCTGATGCTCTTCGGGATGTTCATCCCCTACCAGAGCATCCTCATCCCCCTTTTCCAGTTCATCAAGGCCATCGGGCTTTACGGCACCTTAGGGGGGCTCGTGCTGGTGCACGTGGTCTATGGCATCCCCATCGTCACCCTCATCTTCCGCAACTACTACAGCGAAATCCCAGACGAGCTCATAGAGGCGGCCCGGATAGACGGCGCGGGCTTTTTCGGGATCTTCCGCCACGTGATCCTGCCCCTATCCGCCCCCGCCTTCGTGGTGGTGGGCATCTGGCAGTTCACCCAGATCTGGAACGAGTTTCTCTTCGCCGTAACCCTCACCCGGCCCGAAAGCCAACCCATCACCGTGGCCTTGGCCCAGCTGGCTGGGGGCGAGGCGGTGAAGTGGAACCTGCCCATGGCCGGGGCCATCCTGGCCGCCTTGCCCACCCTGCTCGTCTACATCTTCCTGGGCCGCTACTTCCTGCGGGGCCTCCTGGCGGGCTCGGTAAAGGGCTAGGCCAAGCCCCCCGGGGACTACCGCCCCGGGGGACTTTCTAGAGGGACGGCTTAGTCAAACCGGTTCTGCTGGAGGGTGCTGGCCGTCTGCTGCAAGGAGGGGATGGCCCCCGCCACCTTGCGCAGGTTGGCCCGGGTGCCCTTGTACCAGGGGATGGTGGTCTTGGGGTCGGTGTAGCCGGAAACCAGGGAGTTGCTGGTGCCCCGCCAGTGGTACATGACCAGGAAGAGCATGCCGGGCTTCACCGCGTCGGTGATGTAGACCATGAAGGTCCCGTTCCCCTCCTCGTTGTAGACCTCCACGATGTCCCCTTCCCTAAGGCCCAGGCGCTTTGCGTCCTCAGGGTTTACCTCCACGTAGGGGAGGGGCAGGGTGAGGGCCTTCTCCGGCAGGTGCCGGTCGTGGTAAGCGGTCTGCCAGATGACCTGGGCCCGGCCGGTGGTGACCCAGAAGGGGTACTTTTGGGCCTTTTCCCCTTCCAGGTACTTGGCCACCTCGGGAGGATAGCCCTCCCAGTCGTCCGTACCGTACCACTTGAACTTGCCGTCGGAGGTGCCGAACTTGTGGGTGTAGCGCCGGAGGGTGCCCACCAGCTGGCCCGTCTTGGGGTCCCGGCGCACGGGGGTGCGGATGCCCTCCTGGCCCACCCGCTTCAGGAAGGCGTAGGTCACGCCCTTGTAGTTCTCGGCCTCCAGCTTGGCCTCGTCCTCTTCGGAAACGCGGTTGTCGGAGAACTCCTCCGCCCCGGCCAGGAAAACGTCCTCGTCCGTCCGCCAGTTCCGGCCAAACTCAAACTTCTGGGCCTCCTGGGCCTTGCCCTCCGCCCGGTAGAGCTCGGCGATGCGCAGGCCCACCCACTTGAAGATCTCCCAGTCGGGCTTGGCCTCCCCGGGAGGATCGGTGAACTTCTCGTAGAGGCGCAGGAGGCGGCTGTTGCAGTTGATGGAGGTGTCGTTGGCCTCGCCCCAGGCCGCGGCGGGCAAAATAAGGTGGGCGTCCCGGGCGGTCTCCGTCATGTAGATGTCCTGCACCACCATGAAGAGGGCCTCGGGGTCACGGTAGAGGATGTCCAGGATCTTCCTCGCCCGCTCCTGGATGGTCCCCGGCTCCCCACCCGCCCCAAGGGCCCGGGTGAGCCGCTCCGTGCGCTCGTGGATGCGCTTGCGGAAGACCTGGTTGTTGGGGGTGGAAAGGTAGGGGTCGTTGGCGATGACCCAGTAGAACTTGCCCTTGCCGTCCGTAAGGAACTTGTCCACGTTCACAGGGGGGCCGCCCCGGTAGATGGAGCCCGGCGTGGGCGCGGGCGGCCGGACATAGCCCTCCTGGTGCCCGCCCTGGCGGCCGCACCCCGTGCCCGGGCGGCCGATGTTGTGGGTGAGGACCGCCAGCTGCACGATGGCCGCCACCTGGTCGTAGTTCTTCATGTTCCAGATGATGCCCTTCTCGTAGATGGTGAGGGTGCGGCGCTTGAAGCGGCCCGCCTTGGGCTTGGCGATCCAGTCCGCGGCCCGCTCCATCAAGGCCCTAGGCACCCCCGTGATGCGCTCGGCCTGGGCCATGAACTCCCCGTAGGGCAGGGAGAGCTTGAGGCTCTTCTGCTTGTACTCCTCAAAGAGGGCCATGTCCGTGCGGGCCTGGAGGTAGGCCATGTCGTAGTAGCCCCGCTCCCAGACCACGCGGGCGATGGCGTTGGCCAGGATGTAGTCCGTGCCCAGGTTGGGCTGGAGGAGGAGGACCCGGTCCGGGGCCAGCTGGGCGGCCACGGTGTAGCTGGAAGTTTTTCGGGGATCTATGACGATGAGGTAACCCGGCTCCGCGGGCTCGCCCCGGTCAAAAGCCCTCCTTTTTTCATCTACCGTGGCCCCCTTAATGTTCTCCAGCATGTGCTCCACGTAGAAGACGGTGGCTGTCTCGTAGGGGTTGGCCCCCCAGAGGACGATGGTGTCCGCCAGGCGGGCATCGGAGTAGTCGTAGTTGAGCTCGTGGACCCCCCGCTCCCGGCTCCCCCAGACCTCGGAGTTGTAGGCCGGGCGGTTGTGGATGGCGATGTGCTTCACGGAAAGGGCGGTGAAGAAGAGCTTACCCGCGGCGTAGTTGTCCTCAAAGCCCTGGCCCGAGCCCCCATGGTCGTAGCACTTCACGGCGATGTTGTCGTCGTTGCCGTCGCGGTCGCGGATGCCCTTGATAAGGGCGGCCATGAGGGTGAGGGCGTCCTGCCAGGTGATGGCCTGGAACTGGTCTCCCACCCGGAGGAGGGGGTACTGGAGGCGGTCCTGGGTGCCGCGGGCAGGGCTAAAGAGGGTGACGGCGTTGGTCCCACCCCGGATGGAGTAGTTGCCCCGGTTGATGGGGGACTCCTTGGCGGGGACGACGGCCACGTTGTAGAGCTGGCCGTCTTTCCCCACGGTGACCGTGTGCATGGTCTCCGTGTAGTTCAGGCCCTGGAGGGGGGTCTGGGGAGAAGTGAAGTCCACGCCAAAGGCGTTCTGGTCCGCCTTGGGGCCCCCGTTCACCCCCACCGGCCAGACGTAGACCTTATACCCGCAGCCCACGTTGCAGTACTGGCAGACCGTGTTGTAGACCCTGGCCCCCTTAGGCGGGAGGGGAAGCTGGTCCCTGCGTTCAAAAAGCGCCATCCTCGCACCTCCTTACACGTTCTTGGCCCGGCCCCAAATGAGGCCCATCACCGCCGTGGCGTAGATGTCCCCCTTGGCGTCTATGCGCAAGGGAATCTGGGGAAGCCAGGAGCTGGCCAGCCCCTGGTAGCACTGCCCGCCCTTGGCGGGGTCAAACATGGAGTAGTGGCAGGGGCAGACCAGGCGCCCGCCCTTGTACTGGACGGGACAGCCCATGTGGGTGCAAAGCGCGGAGAAGGCCACGATATCCCGCTCCCGCCCTACCCCCCCCATGGCCGGCCGGCCCAGCTTGAGGAGGATGGCGGGGGAGGAGGCGTCGGGGTAGTTGAAGGGGATGGGCTCCCCCGTCCTCACCTGGGCCACGTTGGCCACCTTCACCGCGGGGTAGGTGAGGCTAGGGGCATACCAGAGCTGGGCCTTACCCCCTGCGGTGAAGAGGGCGGTGGCCGCCGCCGAAAGCTGAACAAAACGCCTCCGCGTCATAACTTGGGGCATTTGTCCCTCCTTTCGGCTTGAAAAGTACCACATGGATTTGAAGTCTGTCAATAGGAATAGATACCCATGAGATAAGGGGTATTTCCACTTGAGAGATACGCCCCCCGCCATCCAGAGGGGTTGTGCTAAAGTGGCGGCTAGGCATGGACGGTCTAGAGGACAAGCTCAAGGCCCTGGCCGACCCGGTGCGCCTTCTTATAGTGGAGCTCCTCGCGGATCCCCCGGATGAGCATGTGGTCCGGGACCCCCGGTGTGGGACCGCTTTTGGCCTCTGCTTCTGCCACCTTCAAGAACGGACGGGGCTTTCCGGGCCCACGGTAAGCCACCACCTGAAGATCCTCCGGGAAGCGGGGTTTGTGGAGGGGGTACGGGTGGGCCGCTGGACCTACTACCGCCTGCGCCCCGGGGCCCTGGAAGGGGTGGCCCAGGCCCTTCTGAAGCTGGCCCAAAAAGGGCGGAAGGCCTTGGAAAAGGTAGGCTGAGGCCATGCGCGCCTGGGTTCAGGAAGCCCTTGGCCGGCCCATGGTCCTGAAGGAGGTCCCGGAACCCATCCCGGGCCCCGGGGAGGTCCTTCTGGAGGTGGAGGCGGTGGGGCTCAACTTCGCCGACCACCTCCTGCGCCTGGGGGGGTACCTCACCCGGGTGCACCCTCCCTTTGTGCCGGGGATGGAGGCGGTGGGCCGGGTGGAGGGCAGGCGGTACGCGGCCCTTATGGGGCATGGGGGTTTGGCGGAACGGGTGGCGGTGAAAGAAGAGGCCCTCCTACCCCTGCCCGAGGGCCTGGGCCTCGAGGAGGCCGCGGCCTTCCCCGTGTCCTTCCTCACCGCCTACCTGGCCCTCAAGGGGGTGCCTCCGGGGGCCTGGGTCCTGGTCCAGGCGGCGGGGGGGGCCTTGGGCACCGCGGCGATCCAGGTGGCCAAGGCCCTGGGGCTTAGGGTGGTGGCGGCGGCCTCGAGGCCGGAGAAGCTGGCCCTGGCCCAGGGCCTAGGGGCCGACCTGGCGTCCACCTACGAGACCCTCCCCGAGCGGGTGAAGGAGCTGGGCGGGGTGGAAGCCATCCTGGAGGTCCGGGGGAAGCTGGAGGAAAGCCTCGGGCTTCTGAAACCCGGGGGGACGCTGGTCTACGTGGGGGCGGCGGAGGGGGAGGTGGTCCCCCTCAACCCCTTGAGGCTCATGCGGAAAAACCTCACCGTGCGGGGCTTCTGGCTGGCCCCGCTCCTCCAGGACCGCCCTCTTTTAGAGGAGGCCTTGGGCTTCCTCCTCCCCAGACTGGGGCAGACCCTTAAGCCGGTGGTGGGCCAGGTCTTCCCCTTCGCCGAGGCGGAGGCCGCCTTCCAGGCCCTTCTGGACCGGGGGCATGTGGGGAAGGTGGTGGTGCGGGTTAGGTAAGGCCCAGGTAGGCCCGCACCGCGGCCAGGTCAAAGAGGGCGTGGCCCACGCTCTTGAAGACCACCGGGTCCCCGTTCGCCCGCGCGCCCAAAAGGGCCTCCCTCAGGGGAACCACCCCCCTTCTCCCCTGGAGCTCCCCCGCCTCCTTCAGGGCGTCCTCGGTGTCGCAGTAGAGGGCGGCCCCCCGGAGAAGCCCCTCGGGAAGCTCTTGCATCTCCGGGCGGAAGGAGCCCACCGCGGCGATGAAGGCCCCTTCCGGCACCCGTTCGGGGAGGACGGGGGTAGGGCTTGGGGTGGCGGTGACGATGAAGGCCACGTCCTCCGGCACCTCCGCCCCCACCCACTCCTCCGCCGGAAGGCCTAGGGCCCGGGCCCGCTCCAAAAGGGCCTCCACCCGGGGCCGGCCCCGGCCCCGAACGAGGACCCGGGTGAGGGGGAAGCCCTCGGCGAAGGCCTCGAGGTGGGCTTCTCCCTGGGCCCCCGGCCCCACCAGGAGGAGGGCCCCTTCCCGCCTTTTGGCCAGGAACTGGGCCGCGAGGAGGGAAAGGGCCGCGGTGCGCCTTTTGGTGAGCTCCTCCCCCGGCAGGTGGAAGACCTCCCCGGTGGAAAGGCGCCTAGCCCAGACCTCCGCCCGCACGGCAGGGGACTTGTCCCGCTCCACCGTGACCAGCTTGCACACCGCCACTTCCTCGTCCGCCGCGGGCATGACCAGGAACTCGCCCCCGGGGATGGGGAGGACCTGGCGGGTTGGGGCATGGGCCCCTTGAAGGAGGACCTTCCGGATGGCCTCGGCCAGCTCCAGATAGCCCGCCATGGGGCCATCATACGGTAGCATGCCCCCCATGGAGGCCCTCCTGAACACCGTCCTCCCCGTGGGGCTGGTGGTGCTTTCCGGCTACCTTCTGGGCCGCCGGGTGGAGATGGACCTCACCACCCTTTCCCGCCTCACCCTCTACCTCCTGGTCCCGGCCCTCATCTTTGACGCCATGTACCGGGCGGAGTTCAGCCGGGAAGGGCTTTTGGGGCTCTCCTTGGGCTTCGCCCTCACC
Source organism: Thermus oshimai DSM 12092 (assembly GCF_000373145.1). Taxonomy (NCBI): domain Bacteria; kingdom Thermotogati; phylum Deinococcota; class Deinococci; order Thermales; family Thermaceae; genus Thermus; species Thermus oshimai. Next base: position 83,953 of record NZ_KB890623.1, on the reverse strand, counting down.
TATATAGGGCTTTACCTCTCCATCCTCCTCGCCTCCCGCCTCCTCCGCCTAAGCCCAAGGACGGCCAAAAGCCTTGCGGTCTGTAGCCTTTTCCCCAACTCCGGCAACATGGGGCTTTCCCTCACCTTCTTCGCCCTGGGCGAGGCGGGGCTTTTGAGGGCCGTGGTCTACTTCATCCTCTCCAGCGTGGTCATGTTCGGCCTGGGGCCGGCCTTCATCCGGGGTGGGGGGCTCCTCGAGGGCCTCCGCTTCACCCTGCGCCTGCCCCTCTTCTACGCCCTCTTCCTGGGCCTCCTCCTAAAGGGGCTTGAGGTAGGGCTCCCTTTTCGGCTGGACGAGGGGGTGCGCCTCATGGGCCAGGCGGCCATCCCCGTCCTCCTCCTCACCCTGGGGATGCAGATGGCCAGGACCCCCTTCCAGGTGGGGGCCTTTGAGCTCACCGCCAGCGGCCTCCGCCTCCTCCTGGCCCCCCTGGTGGCCTACGGGGTGGGGCTCCTTTTGGGGCTTCCCAAGCTGGAGCACCAGGTCCTGGTCCTCCAGTCCGCCACCCCCGTGGCGGTGAACGCCTTCCTCCTCACGCGGGAGTTCGGCCAGGACGCGGCCCGGGTGGCGCGGAGCGTGGTGGTCTCCACCTTCCTAGCCTTCCTGACCCTGCCCCTGGTCCTCTTCCTCATCGGGGTCCGGTAAAAGGGGGGTGCCCAGGTCCAGCTGGAAGAGGAGCTCGCCCCCCCAAAGCCCCAGGAGGCGGTGGTACCCCTCGCCTAGGGGGAGGCGGAGCCGGTAAACCCCCGGCCCCTCCAGGAAAAGGGCCCGTTCCAGGAGGAGGGCCTCCCCGCGGTACCACTTGAGGTGGAGGTAGCCCGGCGAGGCGAGGCGCTCCACCCTCAAGGCGAGGCCCGCCTCCTCCCCCTCGGGCTGGAGCCGGGCCACCAGGAAGGGGCGAGAGGGGGGCGGGGGCTTCCCGGGGTCCAGGGGCAGGAAGGCGTAGCGGCACCCCGCAAGGAAGAGGAGGACGAGGAAAAGCCCCCTCACCGCCCCTCCGTGGCCAGGGCGAGGAGGGCCAGGGCGGCGGTCTCCGCCCGGAGGATCCTCCGGCCCAGGGTGACCGGCTTAAAGCCCCGCGCCTCCAAAAGGGCCACCTCCTCCTCGGCGAAACCCCCTTCCGGGCCCACGGCCAGGGCCACGGGCTTCCCGGGGTCCAGCACCTCCCCCACCCGGGCCCCCGCGCCGGGGTGGGCCAGGAGGCCCTGGACCACCTCCGGAACCTCCCCCAAGGGGATGGGGGGGAGGACCTCGGGCACCTTTAGCCGGCCCGACTGCTTGGCCGCCTCCACCGCGATGGCCCTGAGGCGCCTGAGCTTCTCCTCCCCCATGGCCTTGGGGACGCTGTGGCGGGTGACGAGGGGCTGGATGCGGGTGGCCCCGAGCTCCGTGGCCCCCCGCACCACCTCGGCCAGCTTATCCCCCTTGAGGAGGGCCATGTAGAGGACCACCTCCACCCCCACCTCCCGCTCCGGGATGCGTTCCTCCAGGATGCGGTAGCGCACCGGGGGGCCCAGGTCCACCACCTCCGCCAGAGCCTCCCGGGTCTCGTCAAAGACCGTGAACCGGTCCCCCACCCGGGCCCTTAGGACCTCCACCAGGTGGCGGCCCTCCCGCAAGGGGAGAACCCCCGAAAGCCCCGGGCTATAGGCGCGGTGCGGCCGCATAGAGGACCCACTCCCCCGCTTCTTCCCGCTCCAAGACCCCAAGGCCCGCCCCCTCCAGGGCCTCCTCCACCCCTTCCGCCTTGGCCTTCAGGATGCCCGTGAGGAGGGCCACGCCCCCCGGTTTTAGGGCCTTCTTGTACCCCTCAGCCAAGGCCTGGTGGAGCTCGGCGTAGAGGTTGGCCAGGAGGAGGTCAAAGGGGCCATGGGGGAGGGCTTCCTCCAGGCTTCCCAGGAGGAAACGGGGGGCGACCCCGTTCCGGCGGGCGTTCTCCTCCGCCTGGGGGAGGACGGTGGGGTCAATGTCCACCCCCAGGGCCTCCATACCGAGAAGGGCGGCCCCGATGGCCAGGATCCCCGAGCCCGTACCCAGGTCCAGGGCCTTGCCCCCCGGGCGGGCGTGGCGGCCCAGGGCGGAAAGGGCCATGCGGGTGGTCTCGTGGTGGCCGGTGCCGAAGGCCATCCCGGGCTCGAGGACGATCCTCTTCCCAGACCCCTCCCAGGCGTGCCAAGGGGCGAGGACCACGAAGGGCCCCGCCTCCACCGGGCTTAGGTCCCGCTTCCAGGCGGAAAGCCAGTCCTCGTCGGGAAGCTCCTCCCACTCCCCCCCAAAGGGGAGGTCCAAGGGCGCGGGGAAGTAGGCCAGGACCTCCCCCGCCCGCTCCTCCAGCCCCCTGGCCCCCCGGTCAAAGAGCTCGGGGAGGAGGGGGTCCAGCTCGTCCAGGGTGCCCTTCAGGCGGTAGACCCACATCCCCCTTAGTATTCCACCCGGTAACGGCAACAGGCCCCGCCCTCCGCGATGCGCTCCTCCCGCACCAGGGGGAGGGCCAGGACCTCCTGGTAGGCCAGAAGCTCCCCCTGGCAGAGGGTCCCGTGGGCCTGGGAAAGGGCAAGCCTAGGACATCGCCTTTGGCAGAGGTAAAGAACCCCATCCCTTTCCTCCACCTCCGCCTCGTAGCCCCGAGCCCGTAAGAACTCCGCCAGGCGCTCAAGCTTTTCCTTCAGGGGAAGGCCCTCCAGCCCCAGGGCCTTGAGGTCCTCGAGGTAGCGCCCCTTCAGGAACTCCGCCGCCCCCTCCGCCCCCAGGATGCGCTCCAGCCCCGAAAGCATGTCCGCGCAGAGGGCCACGTAGGGGGTGGCCTCGTCCCGGGCCCGGTAGACCCGGTAAGGGCGGCCCCGGCCCCTGCACTTCCTGAGCTCGGAGAGGACGAGGCCCCTGGCCTCCAGGTCCTGGAGGTGCTTCTGCACCGCCACCCGGCTGATCCCTAGGGCCTCCGCCAGCTCCTTGGCCGTGAAGGGCTTGAGGCGAAGGAGCTCCAGGGCGCGCTCTTTGGTGCCTTCCAGGAGTAGGGCCATGCTAGGCCATGGGCAGGGGCAGGAAGGTCTGGACGCTTAGGGCGGCGGCGAGCTCCCGGGCCGCCTGCAAGAAGGCCTGGGCCTCCGGGCCTTCGGGGTCCTGGACCAGGATGGGCACCCCCCGGTCCCCGGACTCCCTCAAGGGGAGGGTGAGGGGGATGCCGCCGAGGAAGCGCACCTTGAGGGCCTCCGCCAGCCTGCGCCCGCCTCCTTCGCCGAAGATGGGGGTGGGCTTGCCGCAGTGGGGGCAGAGGAAGTGGCTCATGTTCTCCACCACCCCCAGGATGGGCACCTGGACCTTCTTGAACATGTCCGCGGCCCGCTCGGCGTCGATGAGGGCCACCTCCTGGGGGGTGGTGACGATCACCCCCCCCGAGACCCGGGTGAGCTGGGCCAGGGAGAGCTGCACGTCCCCCGTGCCGGGGGGCAGGTCCACCACCAAGTAGTCCAGCTCCCCCCAGTTCACCTCCTCCAGGAACTGCTTGAGGGTGCCGTGGAGGATGGGCCCCCGCCAGATCATGGCCTGGCCCGGGGGGACGATGTTGGCCATGGACAAGACGCGGATCCCGTGGGCCTCCAGGGGAAGGATGCGGCGGTTTTGGTCCACCTTGAGGCGCTGGCCCTCGAGGCCGAACATCTTGGCCTGGCTGGGGCCGTAAAGGTCCGCGTCCAGAAGACCCACCTTGGCCCCTTCCCGGGCTAGGGCCAGGGCCAGGTTGGCGGCCACGGTGCTCTTCCCCACCCCGCCCTTGCCCGAGGCCACGGCCACCACGTGCTTGACCCCGGGGATGGGGTACTGCTCCGGGGGGCGCACCCCGCCCCCGAAGCGCACCCGCACCGCCTCCGCACCCAGGGGCTTCAGGGCCCTTTGGATGTCCGCCTCAATCTGGCCCTTTAGGGGGCAGGCCGGGGTGGTGAGGTTGATGAGGAGGTCCACCCGTGCCCCCTCCACCCGCACCTCCCCCACCATGCCCAGGGAAACCAGGTCCTTGCCCAGCTCGGGGTCCAGCACGCCTCGTAGGGCCTCGAGGACCCGCTCTTCCGTCAGCGCCATACCGGGCCTAGGGTATACCAGGTGAAAGTTTTGGGCAAGGGGGAATCTCACAGTTTTCATCGGTTAGGATAGGGCGTGTACCCCGAGTGGCAAAAACGGCGTTTCTTTGAACTCCACCTGGCCTGGCTGGTCCAGGGGCCAAAGGGCTACGACCTCCTCTTCAAGGTGAACCCCTATAGCCTCTACCGCAGCCGGGAGGAGGCCCTGGAGGCCGCCAAGGCCCTGGTGGAAGGAAGCCTGGACCAGGACCCCAAGGTGGGGCAAAACCGGGCCCCCCTTCGCCTTGAGGAGGAGGACCGGACCCGCTTCCTCATCCTTCTGGAAAGCGGAAAAGCCCTCCTCCCCCTGGACCGCTACGCCCTCTACGGGGAGGTGGCGGAGGTGGAGGAGCGCCTCCTCTTCCGCGCCCCCTTCCAAGACCCCAAGTGCCCCATAAGGAGCCTGGAAGGCAGGAGGGTGCGCCTCCTCAAGACCCCCCTAAACGACCCCGAGGGGGAAAGCCAGGAGGTGGCCCGGGGGACCCTCCGCCTCCTCCCGGAGGGGCTGGAGGTGGGAGGCTTCCGCCTCCCCCTTCCCCCGGAAACCCCCATAGAGGGCCTGGCCTACGAGGAGGCCTTCTTTGACCTGGGTCCGGACCATTACTACCTGTACGCTTTGGGGGAAGGGGATGGCTAAGAAGGGCCTGACCCCGGAGGAAAAGGCGCGCCTGGAGGAGGAAGCGGTTCTGGAGGCCATAAAGGCCCTCCCCGAGCCCGACCGCACCCTGGCCGAGGCCCTCCACCGCCTGGTGCGCCTCGAGGCCCCTGGGCTTGCCCCCAGGCTTTGGTACGGAATGCCCGCCTACGCCTTAGGGGGGAAGGTGGTCCTCTTCTTCCAGCCCGCCTCCAAGTTCAAAACCCGCTACGCCACCTTGGGCTTCACCGACGCGGCCAGGCTGGACGAGGGGCTCCTCTTCCCCGTAGCCTTCGGCCTAAAAGGACTCAGCCCCAACGAAGAGGAAACCCTCCGGGCCCTCCTTAAGAAAGCCCTGGGGAGCGGCTAAAGCCCTTCCAGAAGCTCCTCCGCCTCCTCGGCGTAGCGGTCCCAGGGGATGAGGACCACCCCCCCTTCCCCTCGAGCCGGGTAGTAGGGGAGGTCCAGGCAGAGGGGGGTGTGGAGGAAGGGGGCCTCCCGCACCCAGGCGGGCGGGGGCTTTAGGGGCCTGGGGCGGGGAAGGAGGCGGGGGAGGAGGAGGAAGAGCACCTTCCACATCAGTTCCTCCGCACCTTCTTGTTGAGGAAGTCCAGGAGGAGGTAGCGGCCGATGTTGCCCGGGTGGGTGAGGTAGGCCTTGCCCCGGGTGATCTGGGAAAGCTTCTTCACGAAGGCCAGAAGCTCGGGCTCCCGGGCCAGCATGAAGGTGTGGATGGGGATCCCCTCCCGCCGGGCCAAGGTGGCCTCCTTGAGGGTTTCCGCCAGGATCAGGGGGTCCAGGCCCCAGGCGTTTTTGTAGATCTCCCCGCTGGGCAGGGTGATGGCCGAGGGCTTGCCATCGGTGATGAGGATGATCTGCTTCATCTCCCCGCCCATCTTGCGGAGCAGGGTGCGGGCGAGCTCGAGGCCGGCCTTGGTGTTGGTGTGGTAGGGCCCCACCTGGGCCAGGGGGAGGCGGGCCAAGGGGATCTCCTCCGCGGTGTCGTGGAAGAGGACAAAGCGCACCCGGTCCCCGGGGAACTGGGTGCGGATGAGGTGGGCCAGGGCCAGGGCCACCTTTTTGGCGGGGGTGAAGCGGTCCTCCCCGTAGAGGATCATGGAGTGGGAGCAGTCCAGGAGGACCACGGTGCTCATGGCCGCGGTGTACTCGGAAAGCTCAATGACGAGGTCCTCCTCCGAAAGGTTCTCAAAACCTTTGGGGAGAGCCCTCTTCAGGGTCTCGGTGACGTGGAGCTCCAGGGGGTCGCCCCACTCAAAGGGCTTGGTCTCCCCCACCCGCTCCACCCCCGGGGCGTGGTGGGGGGTGGGGTGGAGGCCGGGGGCATTGCGGCCCAGGGCCCCCAGGAGCTCCCTCAAGCTCTTTAGGCCCAGGAAGTCCGAGGCCTTTTCCGTGAGCTCAAAGCGGGCCTCCCCCGCCTCCCCCCGGTACCCGCCCTGGGCGGGGCCCAGGGGGTCTTCCCCCGGCAGGCGCAAGTACCCAGCCTCCTGGAGCTTTTCAACCATCCGCCGGATGGCCTGGTGGAGCCGGGTCTCCTCCTTGCGGTCCGCGAAGCGGGCCTCCCGGAGCCAGTCCTCGGGCACCAGGTCGTTTTGCAGAAGGGCCTGGAGGAGGGCATCGTAGAGGTCCTCGAGGGTGGGCCTGCGGTCGGGGTCCGGGTCGTAGCGCTGGAAAGGGTCCTGGAAGCCCGAGTCCAGGAGGAAGTCCTCCAGGAGGGAAAGGATCTCCTCCGCGCTGAGCTCGGAGGGGTCCCCTTCGTAGCGGCTATAGCGGACGGCCTTCATGGAGCCTCCCTAAAACCCGCCCCATCAGACGGGCGTAGCTAGCCCGGGCCAAGGCCTCGTTGTAGGGGTGGACGGTACGGTTACGGTCGTCCAGGGCCAGGCGCACCCCCTCCTCGTCCAAAACCGCCGGGAGGGTTTCCAAGGCGCGCCGGGCCACGGCCAACCGCTCTAGAACTCGCCCCACAGCACCCCCTCCTCCAGCACCCGGGCGCGGAAATCCGGGTCCACCTCGGAAAGGTCCACCAGGTCCACCCGGTGGACCACAGGAGCCTCCTCCAAGGCCTCCCGCAAGAGGGGGAGGAGGTGGGCCAGGGGCGTTGGCGAACGCAGGGCCAGGTCCAGGTCCGACCCCCGCCAAAGCCGCCCCTTAGCCCCGGAGCCAAAGAGGTAAAGCCGCACCCCTAGGCCCTGAAGGTAGGGCCTTAAGGCCTCCAGCACCGCTTCCCGCTCCTGCTCCAGGCTAGTTGCCATAGCTCCTTTCCCGCTGGGCCGCCTGGTAGCTGGCCTCCCCCCGGGCGAGCTTCCTCCGCCCCACCAGGCCCTCCAGGACGAACTCCGCCGCGGAGAGGAGGTAGCCCCCCTCCTCCGTCCCCGCAAGGGCCGTTGCCGCCTCCAGAAGCCCCGGCACCTCGGAAAGGCGCCTCAGGGCCTCCTCGAGGTCCCCCTCGGGCACGGTGAGGAGGTTCCCCTGCTCAAAGTAGGCCAGGATGGGCTCCGCCCGCACCTTGTAGCGGGGAAGGACCAGGCCGAAGGCCTTCTGGACGATCTCCCGGGCCACCCGCTCCGCCCCCTGGAGCTCCCCCTCGTACTCCAGCTCCAGCTTCCCGGTGATGGCGGGGAGGGCCTGGTACAGGTCCAAAGGCCGGGCCACCGGGGGCACCCCCTGGAGGAGGGCCCGCCTCTCGGCGCTTGCCGCCACCACCTCCAGGAGGCTGATGGAAAGGCGCTGGGAAACCCCCGCGGTCTGGTCCACCCGCCGGTCCTCCCGGGCAGCGAAGGCCACGGCCTCCACGGAAAGCCGCACCCACTCGGGCACCTCCACCCCCTCGGGCAGGAAGGCCTCCTGGGCGCTGATCTTCATCCCCTCCTCCAGGGTCTTGGGGTAGTGGGTGCGGATCTCGCTCCCGATGCGGTCCTTTAAGGGGGTCACGATGCGGCCCCGGGCGGTGTAGTCCTGGGGGTTGGCGGTGAAGACCAGCCACACGTCCAGAGGGAGCCTTAGGGGGAAGCCCCGGATCTGCACATCCCCCTCCTCCAGGATGTTGAAGAGGGCCACCTGGACCTTGGGGGCCAGGTCCGCAAGCTCGTTGACCGCGAAGATCCCCCGGTTGGCCCGGGGCAGGAGGCCAAAGTGGATGGCCTCGAGGTCGGAAAGGGCCGTCCCCCGCCGGGCGGCCTTGATGGGGTCCATGTCCCCGAGGAGGTCGGCCACGGTGGTGTCGGGGGTGGCGAGCTTCTCCACGTACCGCTCCTCCCGGGGGATCCAGACGATGGGGGCCTCGTCCCCCGCCTCCTCCAAAAGCCTCCTCCCCTCGGGGGAGATGGGGCTTAAGGGGTTATCCCGAAGCTCCGTGGGGAGAGCGGGGATCTCCTCGTCCAGAAGGGCGGTGAGGCTTCTCAGGATGCGGCTTTTGGCCTGGCCCCGGGTGCCGAGGAGGATGAAGTTCTGTTTGGCCAAAATCGCCTGCACCAAGGCGGGGATGACCGTGTCCTCGTAGCCGTGGATGCCGGGGAAAAGCCTCTCCCTCCGGGCGAGCTTGGCCCGGAGGTTCTCCCGCGCCTCGTCCTTCACCGTCCGTCGGAGCTTTTCTATGGGGTAGGTGCGCCTGAGTTCGCCCAGGGTTTTGGCCTTCACCCCTCCAGTCTAGCGAAGGACCCCTTCGGGGTATGTGCCGGGGAGCACCAGGCCCGCCTAACCCCTTTCTCATGGGCCAGGCGTAAGGTGGCCCTGGATGGAGATTCACGGAACTACGATCCTAGCCGTGCGCAAAGACGGCGTCACCGCCCTAGCGGGGGACGGCCAGGTCACCTTCGGCCAGACCGTCTTGAAGCGGGGTGCGGTGAAGGTGCGGCGCCTCGAGGTGGGGGGAGGGGTGCTGGTGGGCTTCGCCGGGGGCGTGGCCGACGCCCTGGCCCTTCTGGAGCGCTTTGAGGAAAAGCTCCAGGAGGCCAAGGGCAACCTCCTTAAAGGCGCCGTGGAAACCGCCAAGCTCTGGCGCACCGACCGCATCCTCCGCCACCTCCAGGCCATGATCGTGGCCGCGGACCGGGAGAACCTGGTCCTCCTTTCGGGCACGGGGGAGGTCATCACCCCGGAGGAACCCCTCCTCGCCGTGGGCTCCGGGGGGCCCTACGCCCTGGCCGCGGCCAAGGCCCTCCTGCGCCATAGCGCTCTCTCCGCCCGGGAGATTGCCGAGGAGGCCATCAAGATCGCCGCCGAGGTGGACCTCTACACCTCGGGCCAGGTCACCGTCCTCACCCTGGGGGAAGCATGAACCTCACGCCTGCGGAAATCGTCCGGGAGCTTTCCAAGCACATCGTGGGCCAGGAGGCGGCCAAGAAGGCGGTGGCCGTGGCCCTAAGAAACCGCTACCGCCGCAAGAAGCTCCCCCCGGAGATCGCCCGGGAGGTCACGCCCAAAAACATCCTCATGATCGGCCCCACCGGGGTGGGCAAGACGGAGATCGCCCGCCGCCTGGCCCGGCTGGCGGGGGCCCCTTTCGTGAAGGTGGAGGCCACCAAGTTCACCGAGGTGGGCTATGTGGGCCGGGACGTGGACTCCATCGTGCGGGATCTGGCCGAGGCCAGCTACCAGCTGGTGCTGGAGGAGATGAAGAAAAAGGTGGAGGAAAAGGCCCTCCGCCTGGCGGAGGAGGAGCTCGCCACCCTCCTCCGCGCCTCCCCCGCCGAGGTGCGCTCGGGCCGGCTGGACGCCCTTTCCGTGGAGGTGCAGGTGGAGGAGGAGGTGGCCCTGCCCTTCATGGGGGTTTTGGGGGGCGAGGGGTTTGGAGGCATGGGGGAGATGCTGAAAGGCCTCCTCCCCAAGCGGCCCGTTCGGCGCCGGATGACGGTGAAAGAGGCGCGGGAGATCCTCAAGAACCAGCACGCCGAGCGGCTCATAGACAAGGAAGAGCTCAAGGAGGAGGCCCGCCGCCGCGCCCAGGAGGACGGCATCGTCTTCATTGACGAGATCGACAAGGTGGCCCGCCGGGAAGGGAGCATCGGCCCCGACGTCTCCGGGGAAGGGGTACAGCGCGACCTCCTCCCCATCGTGGAGGGCACGGTGGTCTCCACCCGCATCGGCCCCATCTCCACGGAGCACGTCCTCTTCATCGCCGCGGGGGCCTTCCACGTGGCCAAGCCCTCGGACCTCATCCCCGAACTCCAGGGCCGCTTCCCCATCCGGGTGGAGCTTTCCCCTTTGGGGGCGGAGGAGTTCTACCGGATCCTGAAGGAGCCGGAAAACTCCCTTATCCGCCAGTACACCGAGCTCCTCAGGGCGGACGGCACGGAGCTTGTCTTCCACGATGAAGCCCTTTGGGCCATCGCCGAGGCCGCCCACCGGGCCAATCAGGAACTGGAGGACATCGGGGCGAGAAGGCTCGCCACCGTGCTGGAAAGGGTTCTGGAGGAGGTGAGCTTCCAGACGGACCTGGGCCGGGTGGAGATCACCCGGGCCTACGTGGAGCAAAGGTTGGAGGCGGTCTTCGCTTCCAAGGACCTTTCGCGGTACGTGCTCTAGAGGTGCGGTATGCGCTGGTTGATCCTGGCTTTCGGACTTTCGGCCCTTGGCGCCCTGGCCCAGCAGACCCCTCCCCCCCCGCCCCAGACGGTCCAGCAGGACCCTTTGCGCCTGGGGGTGCAGCTTTACGCCCTGGGCCGCTATGAGACCGCCCTGGAGCTTTTTGAGCGGGCCCTAAAGGAAAAACCAGGCGACCCCGACGCCCAGTACTGGCTGGTGCGGACCCAGCTCAAGCTGGGCCTCCTAAACCCCGCCCTGGAGAACGCCAAGACCCTGGTGGCCCGCAACCCCCGGTACATGGGGGGGTACATGGTCCTGTCGGAGGCCTACATGGCCTTCTACCGGGCGGCGGAGGACAAGGAGCGGGCCAAGGGGTATCTGGACCAGGCCCTTTCCGTCCTGAAGGACGCGGAAAAGATCAACCCCAAGTACGCCTCCCTTTACCTCCAGCGGGGCCTGGTCTACATCCTTCTGGGGCAAGGAGCCCAGGCGGAGGAAAGCCTGAAGAAGGCCCTGGCCCTGGAGGACACCCCCGAGGTGCGCAAGACCCTGGCGGAGCTTTACCTGGCCCTGGGCCGTCTGGACGAGGCCCTGGAGCAGTACGCCAAGGCCTTGGAGCAGAACCCCAAGGACAGCGACCTCCGGGTCCGCTACGCCTCGGCCCTCCTCCTCAAAAACCAGGCCGCGGAGGCGGTGCGGGTGCTGGAGGAGGGGCACCGGCTGAAACCCCTGGACGCCGAGGGCTGGTACACCCTGGGCCGGGCCTACCTCCTCTCGGGGCGGAAGAAGGAGGCGGGCGTGGCCCTGGAAAACGCCGTGGCCCTGGCCCCCTTGCGTTTCCCCACCGCCTACGCCTACCTGGGCCAGATCTACCTGGAACTGGGGGACGCCCAGAAGGCCAGGAGCCGCTACACCGTGGCGGTGCGGCTGGAGCCTAAAAACCCCGAGTACCGCTTGGGCCTCTGCCTGGCCAGCGAGAAGCTGGGGGATAAGGCGGGGGCCCGGTACCAGTGCCAGGAGGCCTTGAAGCTTAAGCCGGGGTACAAGGAAGCGGAGGAGGTTCTAAAGCGCCTCTAGGAAATCCCTTTCCGCCCGGGACCAGACCCCGGGCGGGTTTCTTTTGGTGCCTTCCGCCCCCTTTTCCCGCTTAAGGGGCGCTAAACTGGGCCTAGCCGTGTGGCGCTACCAGAAGGGGCGGTTTTTCCAGGAGGATTTTCCCCTTCCCCAGGAGGCCACCCTGCTCCTATGCCTCAACGGGGAGCCCTGGACCGCCTTGAGCTACACCCCAGGGGAGGAGCTCCTTCTGGCCTTAGGCCACCTCTACCTGAGCGGGGTGGTGGGGGGCCTCGAGGGGCTCACCTGGCAGGTGGGGGACGGGGTGGTGAACCTGAACCTGCCCCAAAGGCCCAAGCGGGGCCTAGGGGTGCGGGACAGCGGGTGCGCCGCGGGGCTCCGCTTCGGCGAGACCCCCCTCCGCCCCCTGCCCCCCGTTTCCCTGGACCCAGGCCTTCCTCCCCGGCTCCTTTCCGAGCTCCGCCGGGAAGCCCGGGCCTACGCGGAAACCCGGGGCATCCACGGGGCGGCCCTCTTTGACCTCGAGGGCCACCTCCTTTACCTGAACGAGGACATCGGCCGCCACAACGCCGTGGACCGGCTCATGGGGTACATGCTCCTTGAGGGGATTAAGCCCCCCGTGCTCCTGGCGGTGACCGGCCGGGTGAGCCGGGAGATGGCGGCCAAGGCCATCGCCATGGGGGCCGTGCTCCTGGCCAGCCGCACCGGGGCCACCGCCCCCGCGGTGGACTTAGCCAAGCGGTACGGCCTAGCCTTGGCCGCCTACGTCAGGCCGGAAAGCTACCGCCTCTACGCCCCAGGCGGCCTCACAATCCCCATGCCCAACCCCACGGATTAGGCTTTTTCCTCTTTCTTCTCTTCCCCCTCGGAAAGGCCCTTCTTGAACTCCTTGGCCGACTGGCCAAGGCCCCGGGCAAGCTCGGGAAGCTTCTTGGCCCCAAAAAGGAGGAGGATGACGAGAAGGATGAGGATAATCTCCACAGGTCCTAGGCGCATGAGGGCATCATAGCACACCTTGACCCTCCCCCAGGCAAGTGATATGGTGGCCTTTGGGGCCAAGGCCCCGGGGCGTAGCGCAGGCCGGTAGCGCACCTGCTTTGGGAGCAGGGGGTCGCCCGTTCAAATCGGGCCGCCCCGACCAGGCGGGAGTAGCTCAGTTGGTAGAGCATCGGCCTTCCAAGCCGAGGGTCGCGGGTTCGAGTCCCGTCTCCCGCTCCAAACGCCGGGGTGGCGACACCCCGGCCAAGCTTTAGGGCCCGTAGCTCAGTGGACAGAGCAGCCGCCTTCTAAGCGGTAGGTCGGGGGTTCGAATCCCTCCGGGCCCGCCAATCCTGAAGGCAACCCCCGGGTCCCGAGAACCGGGGTGGCTTAGGCGAAATGGGTGGGGACGAACCCAAAACCCAGCTCCTAAACCGGGCGGAAACCCGGTGGGCCATCCTCCGGGATGCCCTTTATAACCCCCAGGAGTGGGCCTCCGAGGCCGGGAGGACCTGGAGCGCGCCCTCGGTCCCGAGGGCTGGCTTGGGGAGTTTGGGCTACAATAGGAGATGGCCCCAGGGTGGGCGCGCGGTTGCGCCCGGGGGACCTGCCCCCCGGGTGAGGAAAGTCCGGGCACCATAGGGCGGGGTGCCAGCTAACGGCTGGGCGGGGTAACCCGACGGAAAGTGCCACAGAGAAGAGACCGCCAGCGGCCCCCCCCAAGGGGGGTGCGGGCAAGGGTGAAACGGTGGGGTAAGAGCCCACCGCCTGGCCTGGCAACAGGCTGGGGCACGGCAAACCCCACCCGGTGCAAGGCTCGGTAGGGAGGAAGGGCTTGCCCGGCCCGCTAGAACCTCCGGGATGAGCCGCTTGAGGCCACGGGCGACCGTGGTCCCAGAGAGATGACCGCGGAAACAGAACCCGGCTTACGGCCCACCCTGGGCCCGAAGGCCACGCCCTTTAGGGGCGTGGCCGCTCTTTTTGCCGGGGGTGTGGGAATAAGGTGGGGTGTAGGTGGGAGATAGTGGAAAACGGTGGGGAACGGTGTTATACTTTCTCCCAGAAAACCTTCCAGGGGCATGGCCCAAATCGGAGCCAGGGGGAGGCCCTAAACCAGGGAAGGTGGGAGAGGGTGGGAGATGCCCTTCGGGGAGTACCAGTACAGCCTGGACGATAAGGGACGGGTGGTCATCCCCGGCCCTTTTCGCGATTTCCTCGAGGACGGCCTGGTGCTCACCCGGGGCATGGAGGGCTGCCTCTACGTCTTCCCCTCCGACCGCTGGCGCAAGATTGAGGAGCAGCTGGTGGGCCTGCCCCTCACCGACGCGGAGGCCCGGGCCTTCGTCCGCTTCTTCTACTCCGGGGCCCACAAGACCCGGATGGACAACGCCTCCCGCATCCTCATCCCACCCCCCTTGCGCCAGTTCGCCGGGCTGAAGGAGGGCGGGGACGTGGTCATCGCCGGCGCCCCGGGCAGGTTGGAGATCTGGAGCTTGGAGCGGTGGTGGCAGGCCATAGAGGAGATTTTGAAACGCCCCCCGGCCCCAGAGGCCCTGCGGGGGCTCGTGGGATAGGGTATGGAGATTGTGAAACATATTCCCGTTCTGTACGAAGAGGCCCTGGACCTCCTGGCGGTGCGGCCGGGGGGCCTTTACGTGGACGCCACCCTGGGGGGCGCGGGGCACACCCGGGGCATCCTGGAGCGGGGCGGGCGGGTCATCGGCCTGGACCAGGACCCGGAGGCCATCGCCCGGGCCCCCAAGATCCCCGGCCTCACCGTAGTGGAAAGCAACTTCCGCCACCTGAAGAAGGTCTTGCAAGGCCTGGGGGTGGAACGGGTGGACGGCGTCCTGGCGGACCTGGGGGTGTCCAGCTTCCACCTGGAAGACCCCAAACGGGGCTTCAGCTACGCCAAAGAAGGCCCCCTGGACATGCGCATGGGGGGGGAAGGCCCCACGGCCAAGGAGGTGGTGAACCGGCTTTCCCTGGAGGAGCTTTACCGCATCCTCCGGGAGTATGGGGAGGAGCCGAGGGCCTACCGCATCGCCCAGGCCATCGTGGAAGCCCGGGCCAAGGCCCCCATTGAGACCACCACGGAGCTGGCGGAGATCGTGCGCAAGGCGGTGGGCTTCCGGCAGGCGGGCCACCCCGCCCGCAAGACCTTCCAGGCCCTCAGAATCTACGTGAACGACGAGCTTGGGGCCCTGGAGGACTTCCTGAAGCAGGCGGCGGAGGTCCTGGCCCCCGGGGGGCGGCTAGTGGTCATCAGCTTTCACTCCTTGGAAGACCGGGTGGTGAAGCGCTTCCTCCGGGAAAGCGGCCTCAGGGTCCTCACCAAAAAGCCCATCACCCCCAAGGCGGAAGAGGTGGCCCAAAACCCCAGGGCCCGGAGCGCCAAGCTCCGGGCCGCGGAGAAGGAGGCCCTGTGAGGACCGCCCTCCGCTTCGGCCTCCTCTACCTCCTGGCCCTCCTCCTCCTCTTCGCCTTCGGCCACCGCAACCAGATGGAACGGGCCCGCCTGGAGCGGCTGGAAAGGCGGATAGAAGCCCTGAAGGCGGAGGAGGCCAGGCTCCTCAAGGCCCGCTGGTCCCTAACCCCTCACCGGATCCTGGACTGGGCGGAAAGGAACGGCCTGGTGCCCATGAGCGAGGGGAGGTGGGGGCGGTGACCGCAGGGATCCAGCGGGTGCAGCTCGTCCTACTTGGGGCCTTCTTGTACCTGGTCCTCCTGGCCCTAGGGGTGCACGCCCTGGTGGCCCAAGCCCCAAGGCCCACCCCCGCCCCCAAGGCCCTGCCCGTGCCCCGGGGGGGGCTTTACGCCGCGGACGGGACCCCTCTGGTCCTCACCCTTAACGGGGAGCGGGTTTACCCCTTGGGGGAAAGCGCCGGCCAGCTTGTGGGGTTCGGGGAAAGGCAGAGCGGGCGGGGCCTCGAGGGCCTGGAGCGGGACCTGAACGGGGCCCTGGCCGCGGGGCGCTCCTTCACCCTCACCCTGGACCCCTGGGTCCAGGCCCTGGCGGAGCGGGCCCTCTGGAAGGGGTTCGCCAGAAGCCGGGCCGCCTTCGCCACCGCGGTGGTCCTGGACCCGGAGGGGCGGATCCTGGCGGTGGCCAACGCCCCCCGCTTCCACCCCGAGGCCCCGAGGAAGAACCCTGAGGAGGACCTTTCCTGGCGGAACCACGCCTTCCTGGTCCCCCTGGAGCCCGGCTCCACCATGAAGGCCCTCACCGCGGCCATGCTCCTGGAGGAGGGGGCGGCGGACCTAGGGACGCGGGTGGAGGCCCCCATGGCCCAGGAGGTGGAGGGCTGGACCATCCGGGACGTGGTGCCCCACCCCCCCGTCCTCACCCTGGAGGAGGTGCTCAAGTACTCCTCCAACGTGGGCATCAGCCGCCTGGCGGAAGGTCTACCCAAAACCACCTTCTTCACCTATATGGAAAAGCTCCATCTCACCGACCCCAAGCCCCTCCCCGGCCTCCGGGTGGCCGCCCCCCTCTACCAGGAACCGGAGACCTGGAGCCGGGCGGCCTACGCCAACCACACCTTTGGCCAAGGGTTTTTGGTGACCCCTTTGCACCTGGCCGCGGCCTTCAACGCCCTGGTGGACGGGCGCTACCGCCCCCCCGTGCTCTTCCAGGGGCAGGAGAGGCCCCCGGAGCGGGTCTTCTCCCAGGAGACCGCAAGGGCCATCCGAAGCGCCTTGGTGCGGGGCCTCGCCCCCCGGGCCCACCTCCCAGGCTACCCCCTCGCGGGCAAGACGGGCACGGCCCAGGTGGTGGTGGAGGGGCGCTACTCCCGGGAGGTCTTCACCGCTTGGTTTGCGGGCTTCGTGTCCGGGGACCGGCCCCTTTTCACCGTGGTGGTGGCCGTACACCACCCCAAGGGGGAGGTCCACGGGAGCCAAGTGGCGGCCCCCATCTTCCGGGAGCTGGCCGCGGGGCTCTTGGCCTACCGGGGGGTTCCCCCTATGCTGGAGGGCGGTGAGTAGAGGGTGGAAGGCTACGTGAGAGAACTTTCCCCGGAGTGGGTGGCCGAGAAAACGGGAGGTCGGCTCCACCCCGGCGGGGGGCCCATCAGGGATCTCCACTGGGACAGTCGGGAAGTGACGCCAGGAAGCCTCTTCGTGGCCCTTCCGGGGAAGAGGACCCACGGCCGGGCCTTTACCCCCGAGGCCCGGGTCCGGGGGGCCAGCCTGGTGCTCTCGGACTACCCCGGAGAAGCCACGGTGGAGGTGGAAGACCCTTACCAGGCCCTCCTCCGCCTGGGAAGCGCCCTAAGGGGGCTCTTCCCTGGAAGGGTCCTGGCGGTGGGGGGAAGCTCGGGGAAGACCACCACCAAGGAGGCCCTGGCCCAGGGGCTCGCCCTCCCTGCCCCCCCCGGCAACCAGAACACCGCCCCGCCCCTGGCCCGCTTCTTCCTCCGCCTAGACCCCAAGGCCCGGGGGGCGGTGGTGGAGCTCGGGGTGGACCGGGTGGGGGAGATGGCGGAGCTCATGGGCCTGGCCCGGCCCCACCTCTCGGTCCTCACCGCCCTGGGCGAGGAGCACCTCGAGGCCTTCGGCTCCCTGGAAGGGGCCATCCGGGAGGAGCTTGGCCTCCTGGAGGCGGAAGAAGCCCTGGTGAGCGAGCTCGCCCTCCCCTACCTCCCAAGGCCCTACCCCACCTACGGCTTCCGGGAAGGGGCCTTCCGGGGGGAAGGCCTGGAGCTTGGCCCGGAGGAAAGCGCCTTCCGCTACCGGGGGCTTCGGGTGCGCGTCCCCTACCCGGGCCTAGGGCCCGCCTACGGGGCCCTGGCCGCCATGGCGGTGGCCGAGGTCCTGGGGGAGGAGCTGGAGGGGGTGGCCGAGCGGCTTTCCGCCCTCCGCCTTCCCCCGGGGCGGATGGAGCGGAAGGAGGTGGGGGGCGTGGTCTTCCTCAACGACGCCTACAACGCCAACCCCCTTTCCGTGAGGGCGGGGCTACGGTGGCTTGCCGCCCAGCCCGGGCGGAAATGGGCCGTCCTGGGGGAGATGCGGGAGCTTGGGGGGGAGAGCGAGCGCCTGCACCTGGAGGTGGCGGAGGAGGCGGCGAGGCTTGGCCTAAAGCCCCTCTACCTGGGGACCTTCGCCAAGGCCCAGGCCGCCTTTGGGGGCGAGGCGGCGGAGAGCCTGGAGGAGGCCCTGGCCTGGCTCAAGGCCCGGGTGGCCCCGGGGGATCTGGTCTACCTCAAGGCCTCGAGGGCCGTGGGCCTGGAAAGGATCTTGGAGCTATGGGACGCTTAGCCTTGCTCCTCTTCCTCGCCGCCTGCGCCCCCCTCACGGCCCAGGCCCTCCTCCCCTACCCCGGGGGGTTCGCGGAAGGGGGGCTGGTGGGAGGGCGGTTCCAGGTGGTCCTGCCGGGGGCCCCCCTCTTCCTGGACGCGGACGAGAAGGCCCTTTACGCCGCCTACCCCTACGAGCTCCTCCGCTACGACGGCCTGGCCCTGGAAAGCCAGCCCCTCCCCGGGGTGCCCACCTTCCTAAGGGCCCGCCCCGGGCTCGTCGTGGGGCTTGGGAAGGCGGTCTACACGGAAAAGGCCCTCCTCCCCTACCCCGCAAAGGACGCGGCCCTGTTGGAGGAAGGCCTTTTCTGGGTGGGGGAAGGGAGGCTTTACCGGGAGGGGGTGCGCCTCCAGGAAGGGGACTTCCGCCGGGTGGTGGCCTGGGAAGGCCGGGTGGTGGCCCTGGGAAAGGAGGCCCTCTTCCACCCCGAAGGCCGAAGGGTGCCCCTCCCGGCCCCCGCGGAGGAGGCGGCGGCCACGGCCTGCGGGGTGGCCTTCCTGGCGGGGGGACGGCTTTATCTCATGCGAGAAACCGGGGCTAAACTCTGGGCGGAAGGCGCAAGGATGGCCGCCCTTGGGGAGCGGGTCTACCTCACCCCGGGGCCCAGGGTGCTGGACTGCCGGGAGGTGATATGGCCCTAGCCCTCCTCCTTTCCTGGCTCCTCACCGGGTTCTGGATCGCGGGGATGAAGGCCCTGGGCCTAGGCAAGCGGGTGCGCCGGGACGGGCCCCAAACCCACCTCAAGAAGGAGGGCACCCCCAGCATGGGCGGGGTGGCCTTCCTGCTGGCGGGCTTCCTGGCCTACCTCCTCCTCGGGGGGGATGCCTATGGGGGGCTTTGGCTCCTCGGCCTTGGGTTTGGGCTCCTCGGGCTTCTGGACGACCTCTCGGGGAGCTTCGGCAGGCCCCTTAAGGCTAGGGAGAAGCTTGCGGCCCAGGTCCTGATGGGCCTGGTCTTCGCCCTATGGGCCGTGCGCCAGGTGGCCTACACCCCCTGGCCCATCCTGGATGTCCTCCTCATCCTGCTGGCGGTGGTGGGGGCGGCCAACGCCTTCAACTTCACCGACGGGGTGGACGGCCTCCTGGCCTCCGTGGCCGCCATCCTCCTCCTCCCCTTCTACCCCTACCCCTTGGCCCAGGCCCTCCTGGGCGGGGTTTTGGGCTTCCTCTGGCACAACGCCCCCCCGGCCAAGGTCTTCATGGGGGACGTGGGGAGCCAGGCCCTGGGGGCCATGGTGGCGGGGCTTTTCGTCCTCACGGGAAAGCTCTGGCTCTTGCCCTTAGCGGCCATCGTACCCGTGTTGGAGGTGCTTTCCGTGGTGGTGCAGGTCCTCTACTTCCGGCGCACGGGGAAGAGGCTCCTTAGGATGAGCCCCCTTCACCACCACTTTGAGCTTGTGGGCTGGGGCGAGGCCAAGGTGGTCTTCCGCTTCGCCCTCCTCACCGCCCTGGCCACCGCCTTGGCCTTCGGGGGGGTGGTGGGGTGATCCTGGTCTACGGGCTTGGCCGGAGCGGGCTTGGGGTCTTGCGCTTCCTGAAGGCGCGGGGCCTTCCCGCCCGCTTCCACGACGACCGGCCCAAGGAAGAGGAGGTGGCGGAGGCCCTGGCCCTGGGCTTCCAGGAGGACCCGGACCCCCAGGGCTACCCCCTGGTGGTGGCCGCCCCCGGGGTGCCCCTCGCCCACCCCAGGCTTTCGGCCCTAAGGGAAGGGGGGGCCGAGGTGATCGGGGAGGCGGAGCTCGCCTACCGCATGAGCCAAACCCCCATCATCGGCATCACGGGCACCGCGGGGAAGACCAGCACCACCCTTTTCACCGCCCACCTCCTGAGGGGGCAGGGCCTGGGGGCCCTAGAGGGGGGGAACGTGGATCCGCCCCTGGTGAGCGTGGTGGACGAAGCGGAGGTGGCGGTGGCCGAGCTTTCCAGCTTCCAGCTGGAGCGGGTGGTGCGCTTCCGGCCCCGGGTGGCCGTCCTCTTGAACCTGGGGGTGGACCACCTGGACCGGCACGGGAGCCTTCAGGCCTACCACGGGGCCAAGCTCAACCTCCTGAAAAACCTCACCCCCGAAGACGCCCTGGTCTACAACGAGATGGACCCCAAGGTGCGGGAAGCGGCCCTAACGAGCCCCGCCCGCCTCTACCCCTTTGCTCCCGGGGAAACCGCGAGGGAGACCAACCTCAGAGCGGCCCTCGAGGCCACCCGGGCCTACCTGGAGCTCCTGGGCCGGAGTCTGGACGAAGGGGCCCTAAGGCGGAGCCTGGAAACCCTCCCCGAGCCCGCCCATCGCTTCCAGACCTTCGCCCGCAAAGGGAAGGTGGTCTTCATCGACGACTCCATCGCCACCCGCACCCCCTCCGTGGCCGCGGCCCTTGGGGCGGCCCCCCCGCCCATCGCCTGGATCCTTGGGGGGGAGGACAAGGGGGCGGACCTGGAGCCCCTAAGGCCCCTCCTCCCCCGGGTGCGGGTGGTCCTGGCCATCGGCCGGGACGGGCCCCGCCTGGCCCGGGCCCTAGGGGGGGTGGAGGTGGTGGAGATCCCCGAAAAGGACGGCAGGGCGGCCATGCGGCGGGCGGTGGCGGAGGCCCTGAAGCGGCTGGAGGAGGGAAGCGTTCTCCTCGCCCCCCTGGCGGCCAGCTTTGACCAGTTCCGGGACTACCGGGACCGGGCCCAGGCCTTCCGGGAGGCGGTCTTGGAGATGGGAGGTGAGCCGTGGACCCCATCCTCCTCCTGACCGGCCTCCTCCTCCTGGCCTTTGGCCTTTTGGGGGTGGGGGTGGCCGAACCCGGCCTCCTTTCGGGGCACCTCCTAAGGGTGGGCCTGGCCCTCCTGGTCCTGCTGGCGGGAAGCCTGATTCCCCCCAGGCTCCTCCTTAAAGGGGCGTTTGGCCTCCTCCTTTCCACCCTGGCCCTCCTCGCCCTGGTCCTCCTCCTCGGGGATGGCCCGGGAGGGGTGCGGCGGTGGTTTTACCTGGGGTCTTTCGGCTTCCAGCCCTCGGAGCTGGCCAAGGTGGCGGTGGTGGCCTACCTGGCCTCCTTCGTGAAGCGCAAGGGGAACGACTACCCCATCGTGGGGCCGGTCCTCCTGGTGGGCTCCACGGTGGGGCTCATCCTGGTGGAGCCGGACTTCTCCACCGCCCTTTTCCTGGCCACCCTGGCCACCCTCCTCCTGATCCTGGCCGGGGTGCCCTGGCGGCGGCTCATCGCCATCGGCCTGGCGGGCTCTTTGGTGGTGGCCCCCTTCGCCGGGGCCTACCTCAGCCGCTTCCAGTACGTTTCCGAGCGCTTCGGGGGGTTCTTGGCCTACCTCAAGGGGGAGGCCAGCCCCAAGGAAACGGCCTACCAGGTGCTCCAGGCCCAGAAGGCCATCCTCCTGGCGGGGCCCTTGGGCCAGGGGCCCGGGGGGAACCTCCCCCACCTCCCCGAAGCCCACAACGACATGGTCTTCGCCAGCGTGGTCTTCGCCATGGGGTGGCTGGGGGGGGCCATGGTCCTCTTCCTGTACCTCCTCCTTTTCCTGCGGGGGCTTTCCGTGGCCCTAAAGCTCCCCGGGGGGGAGGGGGTCTTGGCCATGGGGCTCACCCTGTACCTCACCCTGCAGGCGGCCCTCAACATCGGGGTCACCCTGGGCTTTCTGCCCGTGACCGGGATGCCCCTGCCCCTCATCTCCTACGGGGGAAGCTCCCTGCTCGTTTCGGGGCTCGCCCTGGGGCTTCTCCTCTCCCTGGAGCGGGAGGGCCGGAAAGGGGGGAAGGCATGGCCCGCTTCCTCCTGACCGGGGGGGGAACGGGGGGGCATTTCTTCCCCGCCCTGGCGGTGGCCGAGGCCCTAAGGAAGAGGGGGCACGAGGTCTTCTACCTGGGGGCCGAGGGGGGCCTCGAGGCCACCCTCCTCCCCCAAAGCGGCCTCCCCCACGCCCTCATCCCAGCGGGGAAGCTGGACCGGAGCGCCTTCCGGCCGGGGGAGTTCTGGAAGCTCAGGGAGGGGCTCAGGAGGGCCCGGAGGGTGCTAGAGGAGGTGGGCCCCAAGGCCATCCTCTCCACCGGGGGGTACGCGGGCTTTCCCGGGGGCTGGGTGGGGGCGGGGATGGGGATCCCCCTCCTCCTCCACGAGCAAAACGCCAAGCTGGGCCTGGCGGCGCGGGCCCTGGCCTTAAGGGCCCGGGGCCTGGCCCTGAGCCTCCCCACCCCCCTCCCCCCCTTCCTGGAAAAGAAGGCGCGGGTGGTGGGCTACCCGGTGCGGGAGGTGCGCTACCCCCAAGGGGAGGCCAAGCGCAGGCTCGGCTTCCCCGAGGATAAGCCCCTCCTCCTGGTCCTCGGGGGGAGCCAGGGGAGCCTCGAGCTCAACGAGAAGCTCCCGCCCCTCCTGAAACCCTTGGGCCTCCCCGTCCTCCACCAGGTGGGGCCCCGCTGGGCGGAGCGCTACCAGGCACTGGAGGAGGAGCACTACCGGGTCCAGGGCTTCGTGGACGTTCCCCTCGCCATGAGCGCCGCGGACCTCCTCCTAGCCCGGGCCGGGGCGGGAACCCTGGCGGAGGCCGCCTTCCACCGCCTCCCCGCCCTCCTCTTCCCCTTAGACCCTAAGCTGGACGGGGGGGCCCAGCGGGCCAACGCCCTGGCCTACGCCCGATCCGGGGGGATGGCCCTAGGGGAGTTCGGGCGGCTTGGGGCGCAGGTGATGGAGATGCTGGAAGGCAAAGAGCAGTACCAAAAGGCCCTTTCGGCCCTCTCGCCCGAGGGCGCAGCCGGGCGGCTTGCGGACTGGCTGGAGGCGCTATGAGGAAGTTCCACATCATGGGGATTGAGGGCGTGGGCATGAGCGCCCTGGCAAGGCTCCTCCTGGCCGAGGGCCACGGGGTCACGGGGTGCGACCTGGCCCCCGGGGCCAAGGCCAGGGCCCTGGGGGTCCCCGTGCACCGGGGGCACAGCCCCGAGCACCTGGGGGACGAGGACACCCTGGTGGTCCCCACCCCCATCCCCCTGGACCACCCCGAGGTGGAGGGGGCCAGGGCCCGGGGGCTTAAGGTCTTGAGGCGCATGGAGCTCCTAAAGGACCTCCTTGGGGAAAAGCCCTCCTTGGGGGTCACGGGCACCCACGGCAAGACCACCACCACGGGGATGCTGGCCAGCATCCTCCTCGCCGCGGGGCTGGACCCCTGGGTCCTCCTGGGAGGGGAGTTAAGCCTCCTTCCCGGAAACGCCCGCTACGGAAGGGGCCCCCGCCTGGCGGAGGTGGACGAGTCCGACCCCCTCTTCCGGGAAGTGGCGGTGGGGGTGGCGGTGGTAACCAACCTCGAGGCCGACCACGTGGCCCCCCAAGGGGTGATGGCCCCCAACTACCACCCGAGCTTCGCCGCGCTGAAAGAGGCCATGCGGGGCTTTCTGGAACGGGCGGGGGTGGTCGTCCTCCCCGCGGAGGACCCCCTCCTCCTGGGGCTTTCCCAGGGGCTTCCCCGGAGGCTTTTCGGCCGGGGCGGGGCCCTTTGGGCGGAAGGGGTGGAGCGCTTACCCTTGGGAAGCCGCTTCCACCTGGTCTACGAGGGAGAGGACCTGGGGCCGGTGGAGCTCAAGGTCCCCGGGGCCCACAACGTCCAAAACGCCCTGGCCGCGGGCCTCGCCGCCCTGAGCTTCGGGGTGGGGCCGGAGGCCATCCGGGAAGGCCTTTCCCGCTTCCCCGGGGTGGGGCGGCGCTTCCAGCGCCTGGGGGAGGTGCGGGGGGCCTTGGTGGTGGACGACTACGCCCACCACCCCACGGAGGTGCGGGCCACCCTCGAGGCCGCCCGGGGCCTGGGAAGGAGGGTCCGGGTCCTCTTCCAGCCCCACCGCATCCTGCGCACGGAGGAGCTCTGGGAGGCCTTCGCCGAGGCCCTAACCCTGGCGGACGAAGTGGTGGTCCTCCCCGTCTACACCGCCGGGGAGAGGGGGGACGCGGAAGGGCTGGCCCGGCGGATTGCGGAGAGGCTATCCGCCCTGGGGAGGGAGGCCCGCTTCCTGGGGAAGGAGGAGGCCCTGGCCTACGCCCGCGCGCACCTGGGCCCGGAAGACCTCTGGCTTACCATGGGGGCAGGGGACGTGAACCGCCTGGGGGAGAGGCTGGTCCATGAGGGTTGAGCGCGTGCTCCTAAAGGACTACACCACCCTAGGGGTGGGGGGCCCGGCGGAGCTTTGGACCGTGGAGACCCCGGAGGACCTCAAAAAAGCCACGGAAGCCCCCTACCGGGTCCTGGGCAACGGCTCCAACCTCCTGGTGATGGACGAGGGGGTGGAGGAACGGGTGATCCGCCTTTCGGGGGTCTTCGCGGAATGGGACCTGAAGGGGTGGGTGGGGGCGGGGGCCCTCCTCCCCCTTCTGGTGCAGGAGGCCGCCCGCCAGGGGCTTTCGGGGCTGGAGGGCCTTCTCGGCATCCCCGCCCAGGTGGGGGGGGCGGTGAAGATGAACGCGGGCACCCGCTTCGGGGAGATGGCGGACGCCCTGGAGGCGGTGGAGATCTTCCACGGGGGGCGCTTCCAGATCTACGAGCCCCAGGAGCTCGGCTTCGGCTACCGCAAAAGCCACCTGCCCCCGGGGGGGATCGTCACCCGGGTGCGGCTTAGGCTGAAGGAACGGCCCCAGGAGGAGATAAGGCGGCGCATGGCCGAGGTGGACGCGGCCAGGAAGGGCCAGCCCAAGAAGAAAAGCGCGGGCTGCGCCTTCAAAAACCCCCCCGGGCAGTCCGCGGGCCGCCTCATCGACCAGCGGGGGCTGAAGGGCCTTAGGGTGGGGGACGCCATGGTCTCCCTGGAGCACGGGAACTTCATCGTGAACCTAGGGGGGGCCAAGGCCCAGGACATCCTAGCCC
Source organism: Thermus oshimai DSM 12092 (assembly GCF_000373145.1). Lineage (NCBI taxonomy): Bacteria > Thermotogati > Deinococcota > Deinococci > Thermales > Thermaceae > Thermus > Thermus oshimai. The sequence goes on along the minus strand of NZ_KB890623.1, from coordinate 59,438 downwards.
TGGTCCGGGCCATCCAGGAGGAGCTCCCCCTGGAGCTGGAATGGGAGGTGTGGCCGTGAGGTGGGTCCTTCTGGGCCTTCTCCTCGCCACCTTGTACGTGGGGAGCCTGGCCCTTTTCCCCGTGGAGGAGGTGCGGGTGGAGGGGCTAAGGCACCTTAGGGAGGAAGAGGTGCTTAAAGCCCTCGAGCTCGCCCCCGGGGACCCTTGGCTTTGGGTCCTGCCCGGGCGGGTGGAGGCCCTTGGACAAAACCCCTGGGTGGCCGAGGCCCGTCTGGAAAAGCCCCGGGTGGGGGCGGTGCGGGTGGTGGTGCGGGAGCGGAAGCCCTTCCTTCCCCTGGAGGACGGCCAGGCCCTCTCCGAGGACGGGGTCCTCCTCCCCGGAGGGGCCCCCCACGCCCACGGGCCCCGGGTGGTGGGCCGGGGGCCCCTTCCCAAGGAGGCCCTCCTGGCCCTGGCCCGGGCCTACCCCGAGGCCCGCCGCCTCCGCTACACCCCCGCGGGGTTCTGGGTGGAGCTTCCCGAGGCTGTCCTTTTTGCCCCAAGCGCAGAACTTCTGCTAAAGTATGCCCAAGCGCCCAGGCCTAAGGGCCAGGTTTTCCTGTATTCTTGGGGGGTGAGCCAGCGCCCATGATCATCGCCGGATTGGACGTAGGGACCAGCAAAGTGACCACCGTCATCGGGGAACTCGCCCCCGATGGGGTTTTGGACATCATCGGCGAGAGCACCGTCCCCTCCCAGGGGCTCAAGCGGGGGGTGGTGGTCAACCTGGAACGGACCACCGAGGCCATCCGGCAAAGCCTTTTCCAGGCGGAAAGGGTGGCGGGCATCAAGGTGGAGCGGGTGGTGGTGGGGGTGGGCGGCCCCCACCTGAAAGGGGTCACCAGCCACGGCCTGGCGGCCATCCGCCGGGGGCACACCATCGCCGAAGCGGACGTGGAGCGGGCCATTGAGCAGGCCAAGGCCTACCCCCTGGACGGGGAGATGGAGCTCCTCCACGCCCTGCCCCTGGAGTACCGGGTGGACGGGCAGGAGGGGATCCGCGACCCCGTGGGCATGGCGGGGGTGCGCCTCGAGGTGGACGTGCACCTGGTGGCCGCAGGGCGCGGCCCCCTGGCCAACCTGCGCCGGGCGGTGGAGGGGGCAGGGCTGGAGGTGGAGGCCTTCGTGGTCCAGGCCCTGGCCAGCGGCCTGGGGGTCCTCCTCCCCGAGGAGGAGAACATGACCGTCCTCCTCCTGGACATCGGGGGCGGCACCACGGACGTGGCGGTGTTCAAAAACGGCCGCCTGGCCCATACCGCCGTCCTGCCCCTTGGGGGGGAGCACGTGACGAACGACATCGCCCAGCTCCTCAAAATCCCCTTTGAGGAGGCCGAAAGGGTGAAGCGGAAGTACGGGGCCGCCCTCCCCGAGCTCGCCGACCCGGAGCTGGTCCTGGAGATCAACCAGGAAGGGGGCACCCTGGGAGAGGTGCCCGCTCCCGAGCTGGCCCGCATCATCCGCCCCCGCCTGCGGGAGATCCTCCACCTGGCCCGCCAGAGCGTGGACGAGGCCCTGGGACCCCTGGAGATCCGGGTGAACCGGGTGGTCCTCACCGGGGGGAGCACCCTCATGCGGGGGGTGGACCTCCTGGCCCGCCAGCAGTACAACCTGCCGGTGCGGATCGGCAAGCCCCAAGGGGTTTCCGGCCTCACGGACGTGGTGGCCTCCCCGGCCCACGCGGCCGCGGTGGGGCTGGTGCGCTACGGGGCCACCCTGCCCGTGCGCACCCCGGAAAGGAGGGTGACCAAGAGGAGCGAAGAGGGGCCGAAGGGGCAGGGATTTCTGGCTAAGATTAAAGATTTTTTAAGCAATCTATTCTAGGGGGAGGGTATGGAAGGAGCACGGATCAAGGTCATCGGCCTGGGGGGTGCGGGGAACAACGCGGTGAACCGCATGATCGAGGCGGGGCTTTCGGGGGTGGAGTTCATCGCCGCCAACACCGACGCCCAGGTCCTGGCGAAGAGCCTGGCGGACGTGCGCATCCAGCTGGGGGAGCGGCTCACCCGGGGCCTGGGGGCGGGGGCCAACCCGGAGGTGGGGGAGAAGGCGGCGTTGGAAACGGAAGACCTCATCGCCGAGGCCCTGGAGGGGGCGGACCTGGTCTTCATCACCGCGGGGATGGGGGGCGGCACGGGCACGGGAAGCGCCCCCGTGGTGGCGGAGATCGCCAAGCGGCAGGGGGCCCTGGCGGTGGCCGTGGTCACCCGCCCCTTTAGCTTTGAAGGTCCGAAGCGCATGCGGGCCGCGGAGGAGGGCATCAAGCGCCTGAGGGAGCGGGTGGACGCCATGGTGGTGGTCCAGAACGACCGCCTCCTCTCCGCGGTGGACAAGAAGATGACCCTGAAAGACGCCTTCCTCATCGCCGACCGGGTCCTCTACCACGGGGTGAAGGGGATCACGGACGTCATCAACCTCCCCGGCCTCATCAACGTGGACTTCGCCGACGTGAAGGCCCTCCTGGAGGGGGCGGGCCAGGTCCTCATGGGCATTGGGGCGGGCCGGGGGGAGGCGCGGGTGGAGGAGGCCGCCCGCTCCGCCACCCAAAGCCCCCTCCTGGAGCGCTCCATAGAGGGGGCAAGGCGGCTTCTCCTCAACGTGGTGGGCTCGGAGGACCTCTCCCTCATGGAGGCCGCGGAGGTGGTGGAGAGGATCCGCGAGGCCACCGGCCACGAGGAGGTGGACATCCTCTACGGGGTCACCTACGACGAACGGGCCCAGGACGAGCTCCGGGTGATCCTCATCGCCGCGGGGTTCGGGGAGAGCACCGTGGTGCCCCGGCCCGCCCGCCCCATTGACCTCGGCATGGGCCACGTGGACCCCTACAACTACGAGATCCCCGCCTTCCTGCGCTACGGGGACGGGGACTACCCTCCAAAGCGCGGGAACTAGCAGGATGGTGGTCCTAGGGGTGGACCCCGGCATCACCCACCTGGGCCTAGGGGTGATCCGGGTGGAGGGGGGGCGGGGGGCCCTCAAGGCCTTCCTCCTCCACGGGGAGGTGGTGGAGACCTCCAGCAAGGAAGGGGCCGCAAACCGGGTGGGCCGGATCTACGAAAGGGTGCGGGCGGCCCTCGAGGCCCACGCCCCCGAGGCCCTGGCGGTGGAGGAGCAGTACTTCTACCGGCAGAACGAGCTGGCCTACAAGGTGGGCTGGGCCCTGGGGGCGGTGCTGGTGGCGGCCCACCAGAGGGGGGTGCCGGTCTTCGCCTACGGCCCCATGCAGGTGAAGCAGGCCCTGGTGGGGCACGGCCACGCCCCCAAGGAGGCCGTGGCCTTGGCGGTGCGGGGGGCGCTGGGCCTTAAGGAGGCCCCCAAGCCGAGCCACCTGGCGGACGCCCTGGCCATCGCCCTGACCCACGCCTTTTACGCCCGGCTCTCCGCGGCCAAGCCCCTGTAGCCAAAACCCCTAACGCCCACCCATACTGGGCCTATGCGGAGGTTTCTCGCCCTCCTTCTGGGCCTGGGGTTGGGCCTGGCCCAGGTCTACCGGGCCCTCCCCGGGGCGGAGACCGGCTGGGGCCCTCTAGACCGAAGCTACGCCCTGGTGTACGAGGCGGAGGCCCCCAAGGCGGTGCTCCTCTTCGTGCCGGGCCTCCTCGGGGGGAGCACCAACTTCGCCCTCCTGGCGGAAAGGCTCCGGGCCCTTGCCCCCTGGGCGGAGGTCTGGGCCTGGGAACGGCGGGCCAACGGCCTCGAGGACCGCCGGGGCTTCCGCCGGGAAGACCCCCTGGCCTACTACGAAACCCTGGCGGAGCCCGACCTCAGCCCCTTGCGGGCCTTTGGCCTCCGGGTGCACCTAGAGGACCTGGACCGGGCGGTGGAGGAGGCAGGGAGGCGGGGGCCGGTGGTCCTTTTGGGCCACTCCCTGGGGGCGGCCCTGGCCGCCCTGTACGCCCTCCAGCACGGGGAAAAGCTAAAGGGCCTCGTCCTTCTGGACGGCACCCTAAACCCCCCAACCCTCACCAGGGAGGCCCTGGAACGGGGGACGAGGACCCCCTTCGGTGCCCTGCCCGGGCTTTCCGACCTCCTCGCGGGCAGGGCCGACCCCGTTTTCCGGCTGCCCTTCCTGGGGCCAAAGGCCCTGGCCCTGGCGGAGGCGGAGGCCTTTTTGGCCGCCCAAAGGCCGGAGGAAGCGGTGCCCCTCGGCCCCCACCGGGCCACCCGGGAGGCCCGGGCCCTCCTTCGGGTGGACGACGACTATAGCCTCTTCCCCCTTTTCGCGGTGAGCGCGGGCCGGGCCTGGGCCCGGGAAGGGTTTAGCCTCCTCGGGCTCCTCCAGGGGCGGCTGGTGCGCACCGTGCGGGGGCCCAGGGGCGGGGCGGTCCGCTGGCAGGACACCGGGGAGGCCACCGACCCCCGGGCCTTCCTGCGGGCCTTTGCCCGGGAAGAGACCGGCTTTTCCGAGTGGTACTTCCCCTTGCGCCTCCTCCTGGAGCTGGGGGGCTACCCCCACGTGCTGCCGGGGCTTGGGCCCCGGCCCCTCCCCTACCCCATCCTGGGCCTGGGGGCGGGCCGGGGGCTTTTGCCCCGGGAAGAGGGGTTCCGCCTGGACGAGCTCTTCCCCAGGACCCCCGTCCGGGCCGAGATCCTCCCCGGCCTCACCCACCTGGACCTCCTCACGGAGCGGGAGGGCCGGACCGCCAGGGCCATCCTGGCCTACCTGAAGGAGCTGGGCCTGCCCTAAAGCGGGGGGCTTAGCCGAGCCAGCCCTTGCGGGCGGCGTAGCGGAGGAGCTCGCCCCGGCTTTTCAGGCCCAGCTTCTCCATGCCCCGCTCCCGGTAGGTGGCCACGGTCTTTTCGGAAATCCCCAGGCGTTCGGCCACCTCCTTGTGGGAAAGGCCCTGGGCCAAAAGGCGGAGGACCTCCTCCTCCCGGGGGGAGAGGGGGGCCTCCTCCCCCTCCTTCTGGACCAGCTCCACCGCCAGGCGCATGGCCAGGGCGGGGTTGAGGTAGCGCCCCCCCCGGGCCACGGTGAGGAGGGCATCCAGAAGCTCGTGGTCCACCGCCCCCTTGCTCACGTACCCCTGCCCCCCCGCCTGGAGGAAGCCCCGCACGTACTCCAGGTCCTCGTGCATGGAAAGGGCGAGAAGCCTGAGGTGGGGGAAACGGGCCCTTAGGCGCTGGGCCAGCTCTATCCCGTTCATGTCCGGCAGGGCAACGTCCAGGATGGCCACGTCGGCCTCCAGGCCCTCCAGAAGGCCCAGGGCCTCGAGGCCGCTCCCCGCCTCCCCCACCACCCTCACCCCCCGGGCCTCCAGGAGGTGCTTAAGCCCCGTGCGCACCAGGGCGTGGTCCTCCACCAGCACCACCCGGATCACGCCTTCACCTCCAGGGGCAGGCGGATCTGGATCCAGGTGCCCCGGCCGGGGGCGCTTTCCAGCAGGAACCGGCCCCCCACCAGCTCCACCCGCTCCCGCATGCCCAAAAGCCCCTGCCGGCCCGCCTCCACCGCCTCGGGCACGAAGCCCCGGCCCCCATCCTCCACGAAGACCCGCACCTCCCCCTCCGCCTCCAAAACCCCCACCGCCGCCCAGGGGCTCTCCGCGTGCCGGGCCACGTTGGTCAGGGCCTCCTGGACCACCCGGTAGATGACGGTCTCCCACTCCCGGGGCAGGGGGTGGAGGAGGTGGAAGGAAAGGTCCACCCGGATCCCCGTGCGCTCGGAAAACTCCCGCACGTAGCGCTCCAGGGCCGCCTTGAGGCCCAGGTGGTCCAGGACGCTTGGCCTTAGGTCCCAGGCCAGGCGGCGCACCTCGGCCAGGGTGCGCCGGACCAGCTCCTTTAGGGGCTCGGACCCGGGAAGGCTTTCCAACCCCAGAAGGAGGCCGGTGAGGGCCTGGCCGATCTCGTCGTGGAGCTCCCGGGCCAGCCGCCCCCGCTCCTCCTCCTGGGCGGCCAGCCAGGCGCTCATGAGCCGGGCCCGCTGGCGCTCCTTTTCCTCCAGGAGGCCGTAGAGCCGGGCGTTTTCCAGAGCCGAGGCCAGGGGCAGGGAAAGGGCCCCCAGAAACTCCCTCAGCCAGGCCTCCTCCACCTGGGGGGCGCCGTGGAGGACCAGGGCCCCCCTGGGCGGCACCGGCACCGCCACCCCCCCGGGGGCCACCACCACCTGGCCCCGGCGGAGGGCCTCCTCGGCCAGGGGGCCCACCGCCCCCAGGGGGCAGAGGCGCTGGCAGGCCCGGCAGTGGACCACCCGGCCCTCCACCCAGAGGTCCCCGCACAAAAAGCCCAGCTCCCGCGTGAGGAGGGAAAGGACCCGCTCGGCCAGCTCCTCCAGCCTTAGGGCGTGGGCCTCGGCCAGGAGGCGGTTTAGGAGGAGGAGCTGGCGCCTTTGCTGGGCCACCGCCTGGCCCATCTCGTTCAGGGCCCGGCCCAAAAGCCCAAGCTCGTTCTTGGGCTCGGGGAAGACCGGGGCCTCCCCCTGGCCCACCCGGGCCACCCGTTCGGTCATGGCCCTCAGAGGCTCCAGGTGCCTGAGAAGGAGGAAGTACCCGAGCCCGCCCCCCAGGCCCACGGCCCAGAGAAGACCGAAAAGCCCTGTGCGCGCCACCTGGCCCACCTCCGCCCAGAGAGGGGCCTGGTAGAACCCCAGGCGGAGCCGACCGATCTGCCCCCCAAAGATCTCCGCCTCGGTCTGGTAGACGGTCTGGCCCTCTAGGCTCAGCGTCCTCTCCCCCCCCAGGGCCCGAAGGGCCTCGGGCACCCCCCCCTCCAGGGTGTGCACCAGGACCCAGCCCTCCGGGTCCAGCACGTAGGCGTAGGCCAGGTCTGGATCGCGGGCCTGGGCGGCGCGGAGCCGCTCCCAGGCGGAAAAGCGGTCCCCCAGGAGGAGGTCGTCCGCAAGGAGGGCGGCCAGGTCTTGGGCCGCGCCTCGAGCCCGCTGCCAAAGGGCCTTCTCCCCCTCCGCCCAAAGGAAGGTGGCCCCGCCCAGGATGAGCACCCCCCCTGTGACCAGGGCCGAGAGGAGCAGGGTGGCGAAGAGCTGGTGGACGAGCCCCCACCTCACGGCAACACCTCCTCCGCCCGGCGGTACACCCGCACGTAGTCCCAAGCCTCTGCGGGCCGGAACCCCTTAAGGCCCAGCGTCCGCAAAACCCGCTGCCCCTCCGGGGTGCCGGCGTAGGCGAGAAGACCCTTTAAGAGGCGGTCTTTAAGGCCAGGGTCCAGCCCCTTGCGGGCCACGATGGGGGGCGGGGGGTCGGTGGGCCCCCGCCAAACCACCCGCAGCCCAGAGAGGCCCAGGGTTTCATACACCACCCGGTCCACCGCCGCCCCCTCCGCCAGGCCTTGGAGCACGGCCAAGAGGGCCCGGTCGTGGTGGTAAGCGAAGAAGGCCTGGGCGAAGAACCCCTCCCCGAGACCCCGGGCGGCCAGCTTAGGCCAGGCGTGGCCGGTGTTGGAAAGGGGGTCGGTGAAGGCAAAGGGGAGGCCCTTCAGATCCGCCAGGGTGCGGTAAGGGGAGGAGGCCCGCACCACCACCAGGCTCTGGTAGGGCACGAACGTCTCCCCGGCCAGGAGCACCTCCAAAACCCCCTCCTCCGCCCCGAGCCCCGCGGCCAGGGTGCAGAGGAAGCCCAGATGGGCCCGGCCTTGGCGCAGGGCCTCGAGGACCTCCCCATAAGTGCGGCGGCCGAAGACCTCCACCCGCACCCCGAGCCACTCCCCCAGGCCCTGGAAGAGGGCCCGGTAGGGTTTGGCCTCCTTGGGGGAGCGCATCCCCGCCACCACCACCCGGACCGTCCCCGTGGGGGCCTCGGGGGCGTAGGGCGGGGCCAGCGCCACCTCCGGCGGGCGGGCGCAGGCCGCAAGAAGAAGCGCCAAGACCCCAAGCCCCCGCATCAACCCCAGCCTAGAAGAGGCTAAGGGGTATAAATGTCCTCGCCCCTGTCCGCCTTCTCCCGGACAAGCCCGTCCAAAGACCGCCCGCTACCGCCCCCTTAGGCCCAAGCCTAGCCTGAAGGCGAAAGGAGGTGGGCGATGGAACAACCCCTGAATCCGGAGGAACGGCGGCGCTTCCTCTCCAAGTTCGCCAGCGCCGTCTTCGCCTCCATGGTGGCCCCGGGCCTGGCCCAGGCCCTGCCCCAAACCCCGCCCCCCACGGGGGAGGACAAGGACGTCCTCCTGCGCATGCAGGAGGACCTGGAGCGGGCGCTTAAAAACCCCAAGCGCCGCTGGGGCATGGTGATCGACCTCAGGAAGTGCGTGGGCTGCCACGCCTGCACCGTGAGCTGCATGGCGGAAAACCGCCTTCCCCCGGGCGTGGTCTACCGGCCGGTGACGGAGGAGGAGGTGGGAACCTACCCCAACGTCACCTACCGCTTCGTCCCCCGTCCCTGCATGCAGTGCGACGACCCCCCCTGCGTGCCCGCCTGCCCCTACGACGCCACCTGGAAGCGGGAAGACGGCATCGTGGAGATCGACTACGAGCTCTGCGTGGGGTGCGAAAAGTGCATCCCCCCTTGCCCCTATGGCGCCCGCCACAAGGACGATGGCGCCTACTGGACGGAAAGGACCCCGGGCCAGGGGGAGATGCCCTACGAAACCCTTCCCGTCTACGAGTGGGGCAAGAAGGTGGCCCGGGAGGACGAGGCCGGCCCCATGGACAAGGTGCGCAAATGCCACTTCTGCCTGCACCGGATCTCCCAGGGCCTCCTTCCCCAGTGCGTCACCACCTGCATCGGGCGCGCCACCTTCTTCGGGGACCTGGAGGACCCCGCCTCCTTGGTCCACCACCTGGCCAAGTCCCCCAACGCCATCCGGCTTAAGGAGGAAGCGGGCACCAAGCCCCGGGTGTACTACCTGGTGTAGGAGGTAGCCATGGAAAAGGTTTCCCGGCGTGAACTCCTCAAGCTTTCGGGGGCGGGCGCCCTTCTTGGCCCCTTGGGGCTCGCCCTGCAGGAGGCTTCGGCCCAAGGGGGCCTGGCCTACGAGGTCCAGCTCCCCGAAAACACCATCTACTCCTCCTGCCTCCAGTGCAACACCGGCTGCCCCATCAAGGTGAAGCTCTACGAGGGCGTGGCGGCCAAGATGGACGGCAACCCCCTCTCCCCCTGGACCTTCCGGCCCCACCTGCCCCTGAATACGGACCTAGAGACCCTGGCCAAGGTGGACGGGGCCCTCTGCCCCAAGGGCCAGGCGGGCATCCAGACCGCCTACGACCCCTACCGCGTCCGCCGGGTCCTGAAGCGGGCCGGCCCCCGGGGCAGCGGCAAGTGGGTGGAGATCCCCTTTGAGCAGGCGGTGCGGGAGATCGTGGAGGGGGGGCAGCTTTTCAAGGAGATCGGCGACGAACGCCACTACCCCGGCCTTAAGGAGGTCTGGGCCCTCCGGGACCCCCAGGTGATGAAGGCCATGGGGGACGCGGTGAAGGCCATCTGGGCGGAGAAGGACCCCGCCAAGAAAAAGGCGCTGGTGGAGAAGTTCAAGGAAGACTTCAGGGAACACCTCCACACCCTCATCCACCCCGACCACCCCGACCTGGGGCCCAAGAACAACCAGGTGGTCTTCGCCTGGGGCCGGCTCAAGGCGGGGCGGAGCGAGTTCATCCGCTGGTTCTTCGGCCAGGGCCTAGGCACCGTGAACCTCCACGGCCACACCACCGTCTGCCAGGGCTCCATGTACTTCACCGGCAAGGCCATGAGCGAGCAGCCCACCTTTGACGCTTCGGGCAAGCTCTCCTGGTCTGGGGGGGCCAAGTTCTACTGGCAGGCGGACCTCTCCAAGGCCCGCTTCGTGGTCTTCGTGGGGGCCAACGTCTTCGAGGGGAACTACGGGCCCCCCTTGCGGGTGGGCTGGATCACGGAACGGGCGGCCAAGGGAGAACTGGAGTACGCCATCGTGGACCCCAGGGGGCAGAAGGGCATCAAGGGGGCCAGCCGCTGGATCGCCCCCAAGCCGGGCCACGACGCGGCCATCGCCCTCGGGGTCATCCGCCTCCTCCTGGAGTGGGACAAGATTGACCGCCGCTTCCTCTCCGCCGCCAACAAGGCCGCGGCCAAGGCCATCGGGGAAAGCACCTGGAGCAACGCCGCCTGGCTGGTGAAGATGAAAGACGGCCAGCCAGAACGGCTCCTCAGGGCCAGCGACCTGGGCCTTCCCAAGCCCAAGGCCAAGGTGGGGGACAAGGAGGTGGAGCTGGACGCCCCCGTGGTCCTGGCACAAGGGCGGCCCCTGGCCTTCAACCCCAACGATGAAACCCAGGCGGCCTTCGGGGAGCTTTTCGTGGACACCCGCCTGGAGGGGATCCCGGTGAAAAGCGCCCTCCAGCTCCTAAAGGAAGAGGCCTTCAAGCACCAGGTGAAGACCTGGGCCGCCCTCGCCGGGGTGAGGGAGGAGGACATCCGCTTCCTGGCGGAGAAGTTTGCCCAGTACGGCAAGAAAGCGGTGGTGGACGTCCACCGGGGGGCCAGCCAGCACACCAACGGCTTCTACAACGTCTTCGCCTGGTTTGCGGTGAACGTCCTCGTGGGCAACCTGGACCACCAGGGGGGGTTCGTCCAGGCCAGCACCTACGACATCACCGGGGGCAAGGCGGGCGGGCCCTTCGCCTTAAGCAAGCTCCACCCCAAGCCCCTAAGCCCCTTCGGCATCAGCCTCATCCGCCACGAGGTGAAGTACGAGGACACCACCCTCTTCCAGGGCTACCCCGCCAAGCGCCCCTGGTACCCCCACGCCTCGGACGTCTACCAGGAGATCCTGCCCTCCGCGGCCCAGGGCTACCCCTACCCGGTGAAGATTCTCTTCCACTACATGGGCTCCCCGGCCTACGCCCTTCCGGGCGGGCACGAGCAGATCCGGGCCATGCTGGACCCGGACCAGATCCCCCTCATCGTGGCCTTTGACATCGTGGTGGGGGACTCCTACCTCTTCGCGGACTACATCATCCCCGACCTCTCCTACCTCGAGCGCTGGGAGTTCCACGGCTCCCACCCCTCCATCATCTGGAAGGTCCAGCCCGTGCGCCAGCCCGCCATCCCCCCCATCCCCGAGGAGGTGGAGGTCTTCGGCCAGCGGATGCCCATCTCTCTGGAAAGCTTCCTCCTGGCCCTGGCGGAGCGGCTTGGGGTTCCGGGCTTCGGGGAAAAGGGCTTCGCCAACGGCATGCCCTTCACCCACATGGACCACTTCTACCTGAAGCTGGCGGCCAACCTGGCCTTCGGGGAGAAGGCGGACGGCTCGGAGGCCCTGCCCGAGGCGGACGAGAGGGAGCTTCAGGTCTTCCGGAAGGCCCGCCGCCACCTCCCCCCTTCGGTCTTTGACGAGAACCGCTGGCGGGAAGCGGTGGGGGACGAGGGGCTCTTTAGGCGGGTGGTCTACCTCCTGAACCGGGGCGGGCGCTTCCAGGAGTTCGCCAAGGCCTACGCCCAGAACGACCTGGTGGCCAACCGCTACGGGAAGCAGGTGAATCTCTTCCTGGAGAAGCAGCTCCTCTCCAAGAACGCCATGACCGGGAAGCCCTACGGGCCCCTGCCCACCTACCTCCCCCCCTACCGGGACGTCCTGGGGAACCCCCTCGCCGACCCCGGTTACGGCCTCACCCTCCTCACCCACCGGGACATCCTCCAGACCAAGAGCCGCACCGTAAGCAACTACTGGCTCCTCAGCATCAAGCCGGAAAACGCCCTCCTGGTGAGCGCGGAAGACGCCCAGCGCCTGGGCCTTAAGGACGGGCAGAAGGTCAGGGTGGTCTCCGCCACCAACCCCAAAGGGGAGTGGGACCTGGGGCCTTTCGGCAAGAAGCCCATGGTGGGGAAGGTGAAGGTGGTCCAGGGGATGCGCCCGGGGTGCGTGTCCTTCGCCCTGGGCTGGGGCCACTGGGCCTACGGGGCCACAGACATCGTGGTGAACGGGCAGGTCCTCAAGGGGGACCCCCGCCGGGCCCAGGGGGTCCACGCCAACGCCGCCATGCGCCTGGACCCCTACCTGAAGGACATGGCCCTCACGGACACCGTGGGGGGTAGCGTGGTCTTCTACGAGACCAAGGTCAACCTCATCCCTGTCTAGCCCAAGTCCCCCCGGGGCCACCCGGGGGGACAAAGCTACTAGGATACCCATGGTAAGGTTTTGCTTGGGGGTAAGGAGGTGAAGGCGTGATTCCCGCTCTGCGCGAAGCAAAAGGCCAAGCCCGGTGGGCGCTGGAGTTCATCCGCACGGTGATGCTCCTCCTCTGCCTGGTGGGCTGGGTCATGTACCCTTTGGAGCTCCTCCTTTTGGAACACTGGACGGAGGCCTGGCAAAGCCGCATCCCCTTCTTCGTGGCGGTGCCGGGGTTTATCTTCACCCTGTGGGTGCTCTTTGACCGGAAGACCTCCTGGGTGCGCTGGGCCTTCCTCCTCACCATGTGGGCCTCGGTGCTCACCGGGGCCTTGGGGGCCTACTTCCACCTTCTCTGGAACTTTGAGGGGGAGGTGGACTGGGACTTTGCAGCCGCCATGGAGGCCATGGCGGGAAGCCGGCCGGTTTTGGCGGCCCTAGCCTTCACCCACATGGGGGTCACGGGCCTCCTCTCCATCTACCGGGCCCGCTGAAGGAGGTGCAGGATGATCGAAGCCCTCATCAAAGCCCAAACCGAGGAGGAGCGCCTCCTGGAGTTCCTGCAGAGCACCTTCCTCCTCATCGCCCTAGTGGGGTTCCTCTTCTACGGCATGGAGCACTGGGTCCTGGACCACTGGACGGAGAGCTGGCAGAGCCGCATCCCCTTCTACGTCTCCCTGGTGGGGGCCCCCTTGACCTTCCTCATGTTCTTCCACCGGGGGCCCTGGGTGCGCTACCCCTTCCTCCTCTGGATGCTGGCGAGCGTCCTCACCGGGGTCCTGGGGGCCTACTACCACCTCCTCTGGAACGCCCAGGACGCGGAGGTGAGCCTTTGGAGCCTCTCGGGGTTCCTGGAGGCTTTTAAAGGAAGCCGGCCGGTGCTGGCGGCTTTGGCCCACACCCACGTGGGGGCCGTGGCCTTTGTGGTGGGGATAACCATACGGGACGGGAGGTAAGCATGGAGAAGATCAAAGGCCTACTCTGGTTCGGGATGGTGGCGTTGGGCCTGGCCCTGGCGCAGGCCCCCAAGGTGGACGGCAAGATCGCCGCGGGCGAGTACGCCAAGAGTTACAAGCACGATAAGTCGGGGATCACCCTCTACTGGAGCATCGTGGGGGATACCCTCTACCTGGCCCTCGAGGGCGAGAGCAAGGGCTGGATCGGGGTTGGGTTCCTCTCGGAGAAGACCAACAAGAAGCAGGGGGCGGACCAGTACCTCTTCTACCTGGAAGGGGGCAAGCTGGTGGCCCTGGACATGTACCAGACCAAGCGCACCGGCGCGCCCGTACCCGACGACAAGGAGGGGGGCAAGAACTCCATCCTGGCCAGCGCCGCCACCCACGAGGGGGGCCGCTGGAGTGTGGAGTGGAGCCGGAAGCTGAAGACCGGGGAGCCCACCGACGTGGACCTCGCCGCCGGCCGGAAGCTCATCCTCCTCCTGGCCCACGCGGAAAAGATGGACCCCAAGGAGGAGCACAAGAAGACCGAGCGCTGGTACGTGGAGGACTTCGCCTTCTAAAGCCCTTTAGGCCCCGGGGGCTTAGGGTCCCCCGGGGCGCGTTTTGCGGGGCGAAACATACCCTTGACTTTAATGTGCTCATATGTATATTGAAGCCATGGCGCGGCGTCCCCAACCCTTACCCCTCCTGGTCTTCGGCCTCTCGGCCCTGGCCCTCTCCTGGGCCGTCCTCCAGGCGGGGGGCCTAAGGTTGGTCCTGGCCTTCTGGCTTGGGGTGTGGCTGGGCCTGGCCCTCTTCCACGCCCGCTTCGGCTTCGCCTCGGGCTTCCGGCGCTTCCTCCTCACGGGGGAAAGCCGCCTGATCCGGGCCCACTTCCTCCTCTTCGCCCTCACCGCCACCCTCTTCGCCCCCTTCCTGGCCACGGGGATGGCCTCGGGGTTCGTGGTGCCCCTGGGGGTGGGGCTCCTCCTGGGGGCCTTCCTCTTCGGAATCGGGATGCAGCTTGGGGACGGGTGCGCCTCGGGCACCCTCTACCACACGGGGAGCGGGGACACCCGGGGGCTTTTCACCCTCCTCGGGTTCATGGTGGGCTCCCTGCTCGGGGTCTTCCACCTCCCCTACTGGCAGGGCCTGCCCCAGTTGGCCCCGGGCAGCGCCCTGGAGTGGTTCGGGGGGCCTTGGGGGGCGGTTCTGGGCTACGCCCTTTGGATGGCCCTTCTCCTCGGGCTTTACCTCCTGGTGGCCCGGGTGGAGCGGGCGCGCAGGGGGCGGGTGGAGCCCCTCTGGCAGGGGCAGGGCCACCCCCTCTTTGGGCCCTGGTCCTTGGGGGTGGGGGCCTTGGCCCTGGCCCTGGGAAGCCTCCTCACCCTGCTCCTTTTGGGGCGGCCGTGGGGCATCACCTCGGCCTTCGCCCTCTGGGGCGGGAAGCTGGCGGAGGCCTTGGGGGTCCCCGTCTTGGACTGGGCCCTCTTCCAGGCCCCGGAGTTCGCGGAGAGGCTCATGGGAAGCGTCCTCCAGGACCCCACCAGCGTCATGGACTTCGGGCTTTTCCTGGGGGCCTTCCTGGGGGCGGCCTTGGGGGGCAACCTCCGCTTCCAGGACCCCCGCCGGATTCCCCTATCCACCCTCCTCGGGGTCTTCCTGGGCGGGGTGCTCATGGGCTATGGGGCCCGGCTGGCCTCCGGGTGCAACATCGGGGCCTACCTAGGCGGGGTGGCCTCCTTCAGCCTCCACGGCTACGTCTGGGGGCTTGCCGCCCTCTTGGGCACCGCCTTAGGGATGCGGCTCAGGCCCCTTTGCCGCCTAGCACCGGAGGTAGCGGGGCAGGACCTCCTCCAGGGGCGTGGGGCGCGGGAGGAGGCCCTTTAGGGCCTCGGGGAAGGGGGCGGTGTTCCCCAGCTTGAGCATCCGGTACTGGTCCAGGGTGATGGGGGCGAAGGGCAGGGGGGAGAGGAGGGGAACCAGGAGGTCCAGGAGGGGAAGGGGGATGGGAAAGAAGGGCTTCTTCCGGCCCACCGCCTCCATCACGAGCTCCAGAAGGCCCCTAAGGGTGTACTCCTTGGGCCCCACCAGGTCCAAGGGGCCAAAGACCCCCTTTTCCAAGGCCCCCACGGCCACCTCCGCCACGTCCCCCGCGTAGACGGGCCGGAAGGGAAAGCCCCCATCCCCCAGGAGGGGCACGAAGGGGAGGGGCTGGCAGACCAGGCCCCTCAGGATCTTTCCAAAAAACTCGTCCCCCGGGCCAAAGATGAGGCTCGGGCGGAGGAGGGTGGCCTTTAGGCCGCTTTGGGCGATGAGCGCTTCCGCCTCGGCCTTGGTCTCAAAGTAGCGGCTTCCCGTGCCCCTCCTCGCCCCCAGGGCCGAGAGGTGGACCAGGCGGTCCACCCCGGAGCGCTCCATGGCCCTCAGGGTGTTCCGCACCCCCTCCACGTGCACCTCCCGGAAGGTCTGGCCCCGCTCCCGGATGATCCCCGCCAGGTAGAAGACGGCCTCCACCCCTCTAAGGTCGGGCACCTCCCGGGTGATGTCCCCAGGAAGGTACCGGACCCCTTCGGGCAGGGGGCGGGGGCGGCGGGCCAGGACCAGGGGGGTGTGGCCCCTTTCCAGGAGGGCCTTAAGGACATACCCCCCGAGGAACCCCGTGCCGCCGATGACCAGGACCCGCATCCCTTTAGGCTACCCCCTTCAGGGCCGGTGGGAAGGGTTCCAGGAGGGCCTGGGCCTCGAGGTAGGGGGCCCTGAAGCGCAGGGCCCAGGCCCGGAGGAGGGTGAGGAGGGCCTCCAGGGAAAGCCGCCCCTCCCGGAAGTCCCTAAGCCTTTCCAGGAAGTAGGCCTTCTCCTCCCGGGAAAGCCCGTCCAGGTGCCCGAAGGCGTGGAGGAGGGCATCCGCCATCCGCCCAGGGCGGGGAAGCTTGGCCGTGGCCCTGAGAAACCCCTCCCGGTAGGCCCGCTTGGCCTCGAGGAAGGAAGCGCTCCGGGCCAGGAGGCGGCCCAGGTCCCGGGCCGCCTGGGGGTCGTAGGCCAGGAGGAGGAGCTTGTAGCGGGCGTGGAAGGCCATGAGCTCCCCTAAGGAGGCGGTTTCCCGCAGCCGGGCCAGGGCGAAGAGGCGGGTGAGGAAGGAGGCCAGGATGGCGGGGTCCCTTAGCCGCCCCTCCTCCTCCACGGGGAAGAAGGGAAAGGCCTCCAGAACCTTCCTGGCAAAAAGCCCGGGGCCCCGGGCCACCGTGCCCCCGCCGGTGGGGTGGGCGTAGACCTTGGCGTCCTTGAGGGCGCAGGAGGGGGAGCGGTTTTTGAGGAGGAAGCCGTCCACCTCGGGAAGGGCCTCCAGGAAGCGCTCTGAAAAGGCCTCCATCTTTCCGGTGAGGTCCTCCCCCGTTTCCGGCTGGACCAGGGCCACCCCTTCCCCCCGGCGCACCAGGCGCACCGTGGGCCGGGGCACCCCCAGGCCCACCCCCACCTCGGGGCAGACGGGGATGAGGTCCACGTGGGGGCGGAGGGCCTCGAGGACCGGCTCCCGCACCCGGCCCCCGTCGTAGCGGAAGGCCCCCAGGAAGCAGGCGCTCACCACCAGCCTGGGCCTCGGCCAGCTCATGCCGCCTCCAGCTGGCCCTCCGCCAGGGCCTCGAGGGCCTTTAGGTCCAGGAGGTAGACCCGGCGGTAGGAGGTCTCCAAAAACCCTTCCCGGCGGAGCTCGGAAAGGAGCTTGGACACGGACTCCCGGGTGGAAGCGGTGGCGTCGGCGATCTCCTCGTGGGAGGCGGTGACGTAAAGGCCCCTTTCGTCCCGGAAGGAGGCCGGGGTGTCCGCCAGGAAGAGGAGGTAGCGGGCGATGCGGGCCCGAAGCTCCCCGGTCTGCAGGTGGGCCTCGTAGGCCTGGACGCGGCGCATCTGCCGGGCCAGGTTGCGGGCCACCAGCTGGAGCTCCTCGTGGCCCATGCGCTTGGGGTCCAGGCCCACCACCACCGCCTCGGTCATGGCCTCCGCGGCGTAGCGGTGGCGCTTCCCCTCCAGGGCCTCCTCCCCGAAGAAGTCCCCGGGGAGGATGTGGCGCAGGGTGAGGGTGCGGCCGTCGGGCAGGAGTTCCACGATGCGCACCAAGCCTTCCTGAAGCCGGTAGAGGGTGTCCGCCCGGTCTCCGGCGAGATAGATGGCCTCCTTGCGGCTATAGCGTTTCATGCTCTCTCCTCCCAAACCTCGGGCAGCCTCTCCAGATCCTCCACGTACACCGCCCCCAGCCGCGCCGCCTCCTCGGGGCTCGCCCCCTGCCCCCCCAGGACCACCTTGGGGGCCAGGCCCTTCAGGGCCCCGTCGGGAAGGGCCCTAAGGGGGTCCGGCAGGAGGGCGGAGAGGACCACCCCCCGGGCGGAAAGCCGCTCCGCCAGGTGCTTGAGGTCGGAAAGGGGGGTGTCGGGGCCCAGGTAGAGGGCGGGCAACCCCCCCCGGCGCAGGAAGTAGGCGGCCAGCATGGCCCCCATCTCGTGCCGCTCCCCCGGAGGGGTGGTGGCCAGGATGGGGGGCCCCTTGGGCTGGCCCACCAGGTCCAATAGCTCGTGCATGCGGGCCCGGAGGAAGTGGCTCGCCAGGTGCTCCTGGGCCACGCTGGCCTCCCCCCGGTGCCAGGCCTCCCCCACCGCCCGGAGCACGGGGACGAGAAGCCCCGTGAGCGCCCCTTCGGGGCCCAGAAGCCTCAGGCCCTTGCGGAAAAGGGCCTCCGCCCGGGGGAGGTCGGCCTGGAGGAGGGCCTGGAGGAGGTCTTCCTCTAAGCCCTGGGGCCGGACCCCCTGGGCCAGGTAGCGGCGGATGGCGGCCTGGGGGGTGGCCCCCTCCTCCAGGTAGCGGCGGATGGCCTTGAGGGCCTCCACGTCCTCCTCGCGGTACAGGCGGTGCCCCCCAGGGGTGCGCTCGGGGCGGGGGAAGCCGTAGCGGCGCTCCCACTGCCTCAGGACCTCAGCGGAGAGGCCGGTCATGGCCTCCACCTCGGCGATGGTGTACACCCCGGAGCGGACCATGGCCTTAGGGTAACAGGGTGTACAAGCTTTGTCAAATATATGTCCATCTACCAAGTGTAGCCGGGGCAAATGTCCCGGAGGCACGCTAAGATGAACCTAAGTTCATTATGGAACCGGATTGGAAAGCCCTGGCCAGGGTGGTGCGTGTCCACTCCGCCACCTTTTACTGGGGAAGCCTCCTCTTTCCCAAAGAGGAGCGCAAGGGGGCCTGGGCGGTCTACGCCGCCTGCCGCCTGGGGGACGACGCGGTGGACCGGGGCGGGGGGGAAAGGGCCCTCGAGGCCTGGTGGAAGGGGGTGGAGCGGGCCTATGGGGGAAGGCCAAGGGCGGCGTGGGAGCGGGGCCTCGCCTGGGCCCTGGAGCGCTGGGCCATCCCCTTGGAGGCCTTCGCCCACATGCGGGAGGGGTTCCTCACGGACCTCGGCCCGGTGCGGCTGGAAACGGAAGAGGAGCTCCTCCTCTACTGCTACCGGGTGGCGGGCACGGTGGGGCGGATGATGGCCCCCATCGCGGGCGGGGGGAAGGAGGTGGAGGAGAAGGCGGTCCGCCTGGGCCAGGCCATGCAGCTCACCAACATCCTCCGGGACGTGGGGGAGGACCTGGGGATGGACCGGGTCTACCTCCCCCGGGAGCTCCTCGAGCGCTTCGGGGTGGACCTTGCGGACCTCCGCCGGGGGCGGGTCACCCCCCAGTACCGGGCCCTCCTCCAGCACCTGGAGGCCAAGGCCCGGGCCCTTTACCGGGAGGGGCTTTCCGGGCTTAAGGGGTTAAGGGTGGGGCGGGCGGCCGTCGCCCTCGCCGCCCTCCAGTACCAGGGCATCCTGGACAAGCTCCGCCTCCAGGGGTACGACAACCTCTCCCAAAGAGCCCACCTGAAGCCCTGGGAGCGGCTCCGCCTCTTCCCCAAGGCCTTCGCCCTGGCCCGCACCTCTGAGGCCTAGGCCACACGGGTCGGAGGGCCTCTTGGGGTAGCCTGCCCCCATGCGCCTGGTCTGGCACCGGGGCGACCTCCGCCTCCACGACCACCCGGCCCTCCTGGAGGCCCTGAAGGAAGGCCCCATAGTGGGCCTGGTGGTCCTGGACCTCAACAACCTGGAAGGGGCCTCCAGGAGAAGGCGGGCCTGGTTTTTGGAAAACGTCCGGGCCCTTAGGGCGGCCTACCGGGCCCGGGGCGGGGCCCTCTGGGTCTTGGAGGGCCCCCCCTGGCTTCGGGTGCCGGAGGCGGCCAAGGCGGTGAGGGCCCAGGCGGTCTACGCCCTGAAGAGCTACACCCCTTACGGGCGCCACCGGGACACGCGGGTGCGGGAGGCTTTGCCCGTGCCCCTCCACCTCCTCCCCGCCCCCCACCTCATCCCCCCCGACCTGGAAAGGCCCTACCGGGTCTACACCCCCTTTAGCCGCCGCTTCCAAGGGGTAGACCCTCCCCTCCCCGCCCCCGAGGCCCTCCCCCCCTTCCCCGAGGAGGGGGAGATCCCTGAGGAGAAAAGCGACGTCCCCCTGCCCCCGCCCGGGGAGGAGGCGGCCCTGGCGCGGCTCAGGGCCTTCCTGGAAGAGGGCCTGGCCCGCTACCCCCTGGAGCGGGACCGGCTGGACGGGAGGGGGGGCTCGAGGCTCTCCCCCTACTTCGCCCTCGGGGTCCTCTCCCCCCGCCTGGCCGCCTGGGAGGCCCTGCGGCGCGGGGGCGAGGGGGCTAGGAAGTGGGTGTCCGAACTCCTCTGGCGGGACTTCTCCTACCACCTCCTCTACCACTTCCCCGAAATGGCCCAAAGGGCCCTGGACCCCCGCTTTGAGGCCCTTCCCTGGCGGGAGGACGAGGGGCTCTTCCAGGCCTGGCTCGAGGGGCGCACCGGGGTGCCCCTGGTGGACGCGGCCATGCGGGAACTCCAGGCCACGGGCTTCCTCTCCAACCGGGCCCGGATGTGCGCCGCCCAGTTCGCGGTGAAGTACCTCCTCCTGCCCTGGAAAAAGGCGGAGAGCGTCTTCAAGAACCTCCTCCTGGACGGGGACACCGCGGTGAACCTCCAGGGCTGGCAGTGGGCGGGGGGCCTGGGGGTGGACGCTGCCCCCTACTTCCGGGTCTTCAACCTGGTGGAGCAGGGCCGCCGGCACGACCCCGAAGGGGCCTGGCTCCGGCGCTTCGCCCCCGAGTACCCCTCCTATGAGCCAAAAGACCCCGTGGTGGACCTTAAGGAGGCCCGAAGGCGCTACTTGGCCCTGGCAGGGGCCCTCTAAAGGTAGGCTGGAACCATGACCGCTACCCTGGACCTGAAAGGGGCACTCCCCGACCTAAAGCGCCTCCGGGACGAGCCCCTGGAGGCCCTCCTGGCCTGGGGGAAGGCCCACCCCCGCCTGCGCATTTCCCTCCCCGGCTTTCCCCTGCACCTGGTCTTTGACCCCGAGGGGGTGGAGGCGGTGCTCCTCGGCGCGGAGAGCAAGGCCACCTTCCAGTACCGGGAGCTCTCCCGCCTCACGGGCCGGGGCCTGCTTACGGACCAGGGGGAGGGCTGGAAGGAGGCCAGGAAGGCCCTGAAAGACCCCTTTCTCCCGAGGAGCGTGGCCCTTTACCGGGCCCTTTGGGAGGAGGAGGCGGAGGCCTTCTTCGCCCCCTGGAGGCCGGGAGAAAGGCGGGACCTGGACCGGGAGATGCTCCACCTTTCCTTGCGCTTCCTGGGGCGGGCCCTTTGGGGAAAACCCTTGCCCGAAGGGATCGCGGAGCTCGCCCTACAGGCCCTGGAGCGCATCATAGAACGGATGCAACACCCCCTAAGCCGCCTGAACCTCCTGCGGGAGAGCGCCTTCCGGGAGAAAAAACGGGCCCTGGAGCGGGAGGCCGAGGCCCTCATCGCCCACCCGCCCCTCACGGGCCTCCCCCGGGAACGGGCCCTTTCCGAGGCCAAGACCCTTCTGGTGGCGGGGCACGAGACCACGGCCAGCGCCCTCACCTGGAGCCTCTACCTCCTCTCGGGGAACCGGGCCTGGCAGGAAAGGGCCGCGGAGGACTTCGCCTTCGCCCTTTCCGCCTTCCAGGAGGCCCTGAGGCTCTTCCCCCCCGCCTGGGTCCTCACCCGGAAGGTGGAAGACCCCCTGGAGCTTCCCGGGGAGGTCCTGCCCAGGGGGACCACCGCCGTCCTCTCCCCCTACGTGACCCACCGGCTCTACTTCCCCCAAGGGGAAGCCTTCCTGCCGGAGCGCTTCCTGGAGGAAAGGAATACCCCAAGCGGGCGCTACTTCCCCTTCGGCTTCGGCAAGCGGCTCTGCCTGGGGCGGGACTTCGCCCTCCTGGAAGGCCCCATCGCCCTCCAGGCCTTCTTCCGCCGCTTCCGGCTGGGCCCTCTCCCCAAGCCCAAGGTCCACGCGGGGGTCACCTTAAGGCCCGAGGGGGGGCTTTGGGCCAAGCTGGAGGAGGCATGACCTACCTGGGGTTCCACCTCGTCTTCATCCTGCCCCCCCTTCTCCTCCTCCTCCTTCTGGCCCGGCCTAGGCCCCCCAGGCTCTGGGCCTACCTCCTCATGCCCCTCATCGCCCTCCTCTACACCACCCCCTGGGACAACTACCTGGTCTGGAAGGGGGTCTGGGGCTACCCGGAGGGGCGGGTCCTCTTCCGCATCGGGTACGTCCCCCTGGAGGAGTACCTCTTCTTCCTCCTCCAGCCCCTCCTCACCGGGGCCTTCCTCCTCAAGGTGGCGGGGAGGCCCCCGGAGGGGGGTAAGGGCCTCGCGCGGGTGGTGGGGGGCGGGGCGTGGCTTTTGGTGGCCGCCCTGGGGGTGCTCCTCGTGGCCCTCGAGGGGCGGTACCTCTACCTCGGGCTTATCCTCGCCTACTTCGCCCCGGTCTTCCTCCTGCAGTGGGCCTATGGGGGGGATCTCCTTTGGGCCTGGCGGCGGGCCTTTTTCCTGGGGGTTTCCGTCCCCACCCTGTACCTCTGGGCCGCGGACTTCTGGGCCATCCGTCGGGAGGGGATCTGGTGGATCGCCGAGGAATACACCCTGGGCCTCGAGGTGGCGGGGCTTCCCCTGGAGGAGATGGTCTTCTTCCTCTTTACCAACCTGGCGGTGGTGGGGGGGCTTCTCCTGGCCTGGCACCCCGAGGCCTTAAGGAGGCTTCGGTGAGGCCCTGGGAAAGGCTTTTGCGCCTCTTCGTGGAGGGGTTCCTCCTCCTGAGCCTAAAGGGAAGCCTCCGGGGGGTCTACCTGCGGGGGGAGGTGCCGGAGGGGCCCTTGGTGGTGGCCATGAACCACCACAGCTTCTTTGACGGCCACCTCCTCTGGCACCTGGCGAGGCGGAAGGGGGCCCCCTTCACCCTCCTGGTGGCGGAGGAGAACCTGAAGGCCTTCCCCGTGCTCCGCCTCGGGGGGGCCCTGGAGGCGGGGAGGGTGCGGGAGGCCCTGAGGCGGCTCAAAGGGGGCGGGTGGGTGGCCCTCTTCCCGGAAGGGGAGATGCGGTTTCCCGGCCCCCTGGGCCCCCTGAAGGGGGGGGCGGCCTACCTGGCGAGGAAAGCGGGGGTGCCCCTCCTGCCGGTGGCCTCGAGGGTGGTCCTCCGGGGCTTTGAGCACCCCGAGGCCTTCCTCTGGGTGGGGGACCCCCTGCCCCCGGAAGGGGACCTGGAGCGCGCCCTGGGGGGCCTCCTCCGGGAGCTGGACGCCCTTCTCGCCAAGACCCACCCCCGCGCCCTCCCCGAGGGCTTCCGGGAGATCCTTAGGGGCAGGCGGAGCCTGGAGGAGCGGATCAGGCCCCTGGTGGAGGCCCTAAGGTGACCGGGGACTTCTTCTTCGGGGTCTTCCTCTTCCTCCTCCTACGGTTCCTGAGCCTTTTCTACAACCTCCTCCGCTTCCCCGCCCTAAGGCCCCGCCCCACGCCCCCCTCCCCCACCGCCTCCCTCCTCGTCCCGGCGCGGAACGAGGCGGAAAACCTAAGGCGCACCCTCCCCCGCCTCCTCCGCCAAAACGCCCTGGAGGTGCTGGTACTGGACGACCTCTCGGAGGACGGCACCGGGGCGGTGGCCGAGGCCCTAGGAAGGGGGCACCCCGGCTTCCGCCTCCTCCGGGGCGCCCCGCCCCCTCCGGGCTGGACGGGGAAGAACTGGGCCTGCTTCCAGCTGGCCCAGGCGGCCCGGGGGGAGGTCCTGGTCTTCACCGACGCGGACGTCTTCTGGGAGGAGGGGGCCTTGGGGGGGCTTTTGGAGGCCTTGGAGGGGCGGGAGGCCCTTTCCGCCCTCCCCCGGCAGGAGCCCATGGACCCCTTGGGGGGCGGGGTGGTGGCCTTCGTCATGGGAAGCCTCCTCTCCACCCTCCCCCACCCCTTTCTGGAGGCCCTGAGGGTGGCCAACGGCCAGGTCCTGGCCTTCCGGCGGGAGGCCTACTTCCGCTTCGGGGGGCACAAGGCGGTGCGGGGCGAGGTCCTGGAGGACGTGGCCCTGGCCCGGCGGGTAGGGGCGTACGGGCTTTTCCTGGGGGTGGGGCTCTTCTCCACCCGCATGTACCGGAACTACCGGGAGGCGGTGGAGGGCTTCGCCAAGAACTTCCTCCCCATCCACCTGAAAAACCCCCTGGTCCTCCTGGGCTCGGCCTTCTACCACCTGGCCCTCTACACCCTCCCCTGGCTCCTCGGCCGGCCCGAGCTCGGGGCCTTGGGGGTGCTGGAGCGGCTCCTGGTGCAAAGGGCCCTAAAGGGGCCCCTCTGGCCCGCCCTCCTCACCCCCCTTCTGCCCCTTCTTCTCCTTCCCATCTACCTGAAGGCCCTCCTTCCGGGCCGGCGCTGGAAGGGGCGGCCGGTATACTGACCCCGGGGCCTTATGGTGACGGTGGTGGCCAACAAGAAGCCCCCTAGGGGCCTGCGCCCGAGGCTTAGGCGGGCCCTGGGAAGGCTCATGGAGGAGCTCGGGGTGGGGGACAAGGGGGTGACGGTGGTCCTCTCCGGGGACCGGCGCTTAAGGGCCCTGAAGCGGGCGTGGTGGGGGGAGGACGAGGCCACGGACGTCCTCTCCTTCCCCCACTACGAGCCCGGGGACCCCTTCATCCCCCCCCACCTCGGGGACATCTGGATCAGCCTGGACACCGCCAAAAGGCAGGCCGAGGCCCGGGGGGCGAGCCTCGAGGAGGAGGTCCTGGTGCTCGCGGCCCACGGCCTGTGGCACCTCCTCGGCCACGACCACCAGAAGGAGGAGGATTGGGCCGGGTTCCACCGCGTCCAAGAGAGGATCCTAGACCTCTAAAGGGGGTCCTGCGCTCCTTCGGCTACGCCCTGGAGGGGCTCCGCTACGCCTGGCGGGTGCAGCGGAACTTCCGCCTCGAGGCCTACCTGGGCCTTCTCGCCCTCCTCCTCGCCCTCTGGCTCGGGGTGGACCCCCTCCCCATCCTCCTCTTCAGCGCCCTGGTGCTCTCCCTGGAGCTCATGAACACCGCCCTGGAGGCCCTTGTGGACCTCACGAGCCCCGTCTACCACCCCCTGGCCAAGGCGGCCAAGGACGCGGCCGCGGCCGCGGTGCTCCTGGCGAGCCTCTTCGCCCTCCTTGGGGGGCTCTACCTCTTCCTCCCCCCCCTCCTCCGGCGGCTTGGGCTAAGCTAGGGGCATGGACTACGAGGAACGGGAGCTCATCCTTGAGCTCTTCCCGGGCACATCCCCCGAGCTTCTCCCCTTAGGGGAGATTCTTTATTACCGGGACGGGGAGGGGCGGGTGCACATCCTGGAGAAAGGCCCTCCCGAGCTCCACCTCACCCTGGAGCCCTTGGGCACCCCTTCCGCCCCCCAGGTGTGCGAGGCCTGCCGCCGCCACCTCTCGGGAAGCGCCCTGGCCTTCTTCCGCCACCCGGTGGGGGGGCGATGGGAGCACGTGCGCTACCTCATCCTCTGCCAGGACACCCCGTCCTGCGCGGAGCACGCCCGGCCTGAACGTTTGAGGGAAATCCTCCTTCGGGGTATACTCACCTGAGAACTGGGCCTTTGGGCCGCGGGGGTCGGCTGAAGCCGGCCTCCATGACTTACGAGGTGCACTATGGCGCGCGAGGTGAAGCTCACCAAGGCCGGTTACGAGCGGCTCATGCAGCAGCTTCTGCAGGAAAGGGAACGGCTCCAGGAGGCCACCCGCATCCTGCAGGAGCTCATGGAATCCTCCGACGACTACGACGACTCGGGGCTGGAGGCGGCCAAGCAGGAAAAGGCCCGCATTGAGGCCCGCATTGACAGCCTCGAGGACATCCTCTCCCGGGCGGTCATCCTGGAGGGGGTGGGCGGGGAGACCATCGGCCTGGGCTCGGTGGTGGTCCTGGAAGACCCCTTGAGCGGGGAAAGGCTGGAGGTGCAGGTGGTCTCCCCCGCGGAGGCCAACGTCCTGGAAACCCCCATGAAGATCTCCGACGCCTCCCCCATGGGCCGGGCCCTCCTGGGCCACCGGGTGGGGGACGTGCTCACCCTGGAAACCCCCAAGGGCAAGCGGGAGTTCAGGGTGGTGGACATCCGCGCATGAACGAGCAGACGCGCCAGCGCCTTCTCAACCTCGAGGCCCTGGTGGAGGCGGGCTTTGAGCCCTACCCCTACCGCTTCCCCAAGACCCACGCGGCCCTGGAGATCCTAGAGGACAAAAAGGGCGCCCCCCCGGGAACGGAGTGGCCGGAGGAGGTGGCCCTGGCCGGGCGCATCCTGGCCCTGAGGCGGATGGGCAAGGTCACCTTCGCCCACCTCCAGGACGAGTCCGGCCGCATCCAGCTCTACTTCGCCAAGGACACCACCCCCCAGTACGAGCTCCTGAAAAAGCTGGACGTGGGGGACCTCCTGGGGGTGAAGGGCACGGTCTTCACCACCAAGACCGGGGAGGTCACGGTGAAGGTCCTCTCCTGGACCCCCCTGGTGAAAAGCCTCCACCCCCTGCCGGACAAGTGGCACGGCCTCAAGGACAAGGAGGCCCGCTACCGGAGGCGCTACCTGGACCTCATCATGAACCCCGAGGCCAAGGAGGTCTTCCGGAAGCGCTCCGAGATGGTCCGGTACATCCGGCGCTTCTTTGAGGAAAAGGGGTTCTTGGAGGTGGAAACCCCCATCCTCCAGCCCACCACCGGGGGGGCGGAGGCTAGGCCCTTCAAGACCTACCACAACGCCCTGGACCACGAGTTCTTCCTGCGCATCTCCTTAGAGCTTTACCTCAAGCGCCTCCTCGTGGGGGGGTTTGAGAAGGTCTTTGAGATCGGGCGCAACTTCCGCAACGAGGGGATCGACCACAACCACAACCCCGAGTTCACCATGCTGGAGGCCTACTGGGCCTACGCGGACTACCTGGACATGCTGGCCCTGGTGGAGGAGCTCCTCTCGGGGCTGGCCCTGGCCCTTATGGGAAGCCACCAGGTGCCCTACGGGGGAAGGACCCTCAACTTCCAGCCCCCCTTCCGGCGCATCTCCTTCGTGGAAAGCCTGAAGGAGGCCGCGGGCCTCCCCTTTGACCCCCTGGACCTGGACAGGCTCCGCCTCTGGGCGGACGCCCACCACCCCGAGCTCGCCCAGGTGCCCGCCTACAAGCTCCTGGACAAGCTCTTCGGGATCTACGTGGAGCCCAGCCTCCAGGACCCCACCTTCGTCATGGACTTCCCCCTCGTCCTAAGCCCCCTGGCCAAGCGCCACCGGGAAAAGCCCGGGCTTACCGAGCGCTGGGACCTCTACATCGGGGGCATGGAGATCGCCCCCTGCTACTCCGAGCTGAACGACGCCCTGGACCAGCGGGAGCGCTTCCTGGAGCAGGCAAGAAGGCGCAAGGAGGGGGACGAGGAGGCCCCCGAGCCCGACGAGGACTTCCTCCTGGCCCTGGAGTACGGCATGCCCCCCGCGGCGGGGCTAGGCCTCGGCATTGACCGCCTGGCCATGATCTTCACCGACCAGCCCTCCTTAAGGGATGTCCTCCTCTTCCCCCTCATGAAGCCCAGGAAAGAGGGGGAAGCCGAGGAGGCGTAACCCCCCCATGGGCAGACGCCTGGCCACCCTAAGCCTCCTGGTGGCCCTCCTGGTCCTGGGGCTCAAGCTTCTCGCCTACCGCCTCACGGGCTCGGTGGCCCTCCTCTCCGATGCCCTGGAGTCCACGGTGAACGTGGCCGCGGCCCTCCTCGCCCTCACCGCCCTCCGCATCGCGGAAAAACCCCCGGACCACAACCACCCCTTCGGCCACACCAAGGCCGAGTACTTCTCCGCGGTGGCGGAAGGGGTCCTGGTGGTCCTGGCCGCCCTTCTCATCGCCAAGGAGGCCCTGCCCCGCCTCCTCCAGCCCCTGCCCCTCGAGGGCCTTGGCCCCGGAATGGGCCTGAACCTCCTGGCCACGGGCCTGAACGCCCTCTTGGCCCTCCTCCTCATCGGGAAGGGGAAGGCCCTCCGCTCCCCCGCCCTCACCGCGGACGGGTACCACGTCCTCTCGGATGTCCTCACCTCCCTGGGGGTCCTCCTCGGGGTGGGCCTGGCCTGGGCCACCGGGCGCTGGTGGCTGGACCCCCTTCTGGCCCTCCTAGTGGCGGGGCACATCCTCCTCATCGGCCTCCGCCTGGTGCGGCAGTCTGTGGGTGGGCTTATGGACGAGGGGCTGGGGCCGGAGGAGCTTAGCCGCATCCAGGAGGTGCTTAAGGCCCACCTGGCCCAGGGCGCCTTAGAGGTCCACGACCTCAAGACCCGCCGGGCGGGGCCCAAGGCCTTTCTGGAGTTCCACCTGGTGGTGCCGGGGAGGATGTCCGTGGAGGAGGCCCACCGGCTTTGCGACCGCCTGGAGGAGGAGTTGAAGAAGGCGGTGCCGGGGCTTTCCGTCACGATCCACGTGGAGCCGGAAAGCGAGCGCCAGGGATAACGCCCTTTCCCCTCCCCGCAAAAAAGCGTATAATCGGGGGCAAAGGGAGGGCCCATGCGCAAAAAGCACGACTGGCTCAGGGAAACCTACCGGAAGAGCCTGGAAAAGATGCCCGAGAGGCCCGTGGCCCACCGCACCCTCTCGGAGATCGCCCCCGAGCCCCTCTACACCCCGGAGGACATCGGGGTCCTGGACCCCGAGTACGAGGAGAAGCGGGGCTTCCCCGGGGAGTACCCCTACACCCGGGGGGTCTACGGCTCCATGTACCGGTCCAAGCTCTGGACCATGCGCATGTTCGCGGGCTTCGGCACCGCGGAGCAGACCAACGAGCGCTTTAAAAAGCTCCTCAAAGCGGGGCAGACGGGGCTTTCCGTGGCCTTTGACCTCCCCACCCTCATGGGCTACGACTCCGACCACCCCCTTTCCAAGGGGGAGGTGGGGAAGTGCGGGGTGGCGGTGTCCAGCCTGGCGGACATGGAGATCCTCTTTGAGGGGATCAACCTCGAGGAGGTCACCACCTCCATGACCATCAACTCCCCGGCCAACGCCATCTGGGCCATGTACCTGGCGGTGGCCAAGAAGAAGGGCTACGACTGGAAGAAGCTTGGGGGGACCATCCAGAACGACATCCTCAAGGAGTTCATCGCCCAAAAGGAGTTCATCTTCCCCCCGGAGCCCAGCGTAAAGCTGGTCATAGACACCTTTGAGTGGGGGCCCAAGAACGTCCCCAAGTGGAACTTCATCTCCGTTTCCGGCTACCACATCCGCGAGGCGGGCTCCACCGCGGTGCAGGAGCTGGCCTGGACCCTGGCGGACGGGTTTGAGTACGTGGAGGCCGCGCTTAAGCGGGGCCTGGACATCGACGAGTTCGCCCCCCGGATCAGCTTCTTCTTTGACGTGCACAACGACTTCTTTGAGGAGATCGCCAAGTTCCGCGCGGCCCGGCGCATCTGGGCCAAGGAGATGCGCCACCGCTACGGGGCCAAGCGCCCGGAGAGCTGGATGCTCCGCACCCACGCCCAGACCGCCGGGGTCTCCCTCACCGCCCAGCAACCCCTGAACAACATCGCCCGGGTGGCCATCCAGGCCCTGGCCGCGGTCCTGGGGGGGACCAACAGCCTCCACACCGACGCCTACGACGAGGCCCTGGCCCTCCCCACGGAGGAGTCCGCCACCATCGCCCTAAGGACCCAGCAGATCATCGCCTACGAGACCGGGGTCACCCACACCATAGACCCCCTGGCGGGGAGCTACTACGTGGAGTGGCTCACGGACGAGATGGAGCGCCAGGCCATGGCCATCATTGAGGAGATCCGGCGCATGGGCGGGGTGGTGCGGGCCATCGAGGAGGGCTACTTCCTAAGGGAGCTCGCCGAGGCCAGCTACCGCTACCAGCAGGAGGTGGAGCGGAAAGAGCGCATCATCGTGGGGGTGAACGCCTTCACCGACGAGATCCCCCTAAAGGTCCCCATCCAGCTTGTGGACCCCGAGGTGGAAAGGGTGCAGGCGGAAAGGCTGGCCCGCGTGCGGCGGGAGCGCGACCCCAAGCGGGCGGAGGAGGCCCTAAAGGCCCTAAGGCAGGCGGCGGTGGAAGGGCAGAACACCATGCCCTACTTCGTGGACTGCGCCCTGGCCTACTGCACCTTGGGGGAGATGATGGACGTTCTCCGGGAGGTCTACGGCACCTACCAGGAGCCCGCCTACGTCTGACCGGCGCGGGCCGAGGTGTACGATGGGAGCGCACGGGCGGCCAAAGGGGCTTTGCCCCCAGGCCACCCCATCCCAACGCTGAGGGAGGTTGACCCATGGACCGGCGCATACGGGTGCTCATCGCCAAACCAGGCCTGGACGGCCACGACCGGGGGGCCAAGGTGGTGGCCCGGGCCCTAAGGGACGCGGGGATGGAGGTCATCTACACCGGGCTCCGCCAGACCCCGGAGATGATCGTCTCCGCGGCCATCCAGGAGGACGTGGACGCCATCGGGCTTTCCATCCTCTCCGGAGCCCACATGCACTACTTCCGGGAGGTGAAAAGGCTTCTGGAAGAGCAGGGGGCCTCGGACATCCTCCTCTTCGGGGGGGGCATCATCCCCGACGAGGACGTGCCCAAGCTGAAGGCCCTGGGGGTGGCCGCGGTCTTCGGGCCGGGGACCAGCACCCAGGAGATCGTGGACTTCCTCAAGGCCAAGGTGCCCGAGCGCTGGAGGGCCCAGGGGCTTTCATGAAGGCGGTCCAGCTCTACTACCCCCCGGAGTGGGCCCACTGCTACGGGTGCGGCTACCTAAACGCCCAGGGGCTCCGTATAGAAACCCACTGGCACCCCGAGCGGGGGGAAAGCGAAACCCGCTTCACCCCGAAGCCCTACCACACCGCCGTCCCTGGCTTCGTCTACGGGGGGCTTCTCGCCTCCTTGGTGGACTGCCATTCCACGGCCACCGCCGCCGCGGCCAAGGCCCAGGCGGAGGGGCTTAGCCTCGAGGCCCACCCCCTGCGCTTCGTCACCGCCAGCCTCAAGGTGGACTACCTGAAGCCCACCCCCCTGGGCCCGGAGCTCCTCCTGGTGGGCCGGGCCCGGGAGGTGAAGGGGAAGAAGGTGGTGGTGGAAACCGAGCTCTTCGCCGAGGGGGTCCTTACGGTTCGCGGCGAGGCGGTTCTCGTTCAGATCGGCGAGGGTTTCGGTCGTTCAGGATCCGCTCCAGGTGGCGGATAAGCTCCTCCACCCTGGGGGCCTGGGGCGAGCCCATGAGGGTGAGGTCCAGCCAGGCCTCCTCCAGGGTGCGCTTGGCCTCCTCCAGGAGGGGGCCGGGGAAGGCCCGGCCCAGGGCGATCTCCCGCTTCTCCCAGTAGAGGATCCTCTTCTCCTCCTCCAGCTGCTGCAGGCGGAAGCGGAATTTCACGATCTCCGCCTCCAGCTCCATGATGCGCTTGCGAAAAGGTGCTTCCTGGAGGCGCCGCCCCTCCTTCTCCAGCCGGATCCGGCGGTCTAGCTCATCGTCCCAGTGCAGCATACCCCTAGGCTGGAGGAAACCCAAGGGAGCGGGCGTGAGCTTTGCACATGAGAACCCTTAGAACCTGAAGAAGGCGGGGACGAACTCGTACCCCTCCCCCAAGGGGCGGAGGTAGCCCAGGGCGGGCCAGGGGAAGTGGTAGGCGGTGAGGAGGGCCTTCTCCTCGGCCACCTTGCGGAAGAGCCGGGCCCGGGTGGCCACCACCTGGGCCCGGTCCATGTCAAAGCCCAGGTAGGCCTGGGGGAAGCGCAGGGAGAGGAGGTAGTGCCCGGCGGCATCCCCGAAGATGAAGAGCTTCTGCCCCTCCGAGAGGACCTCGAGGCTCATGTGCCCGGGGGTGTGGCCGAAGGAGGCCACGGCCCGCACCCCGGGGAGGATCTCCTCCCCGTCCTCCACCGGCCGGATGCGCTCCCGTAAGGGGAAAAGGGCCCGCTCCACCGCAGGGGTGGGGTTTTTCAGCCAGTAGTCCAGGTCCACCCGGCCCATGAGGTGGAGGGCGTTCGGGAAAGCGGGCCTCCCCCCTCCGTCCACCAAGCCCCCGATGTGGTCGGGGTGGCCGTGGGTGAGGAAGACGTGGGTAAGGTCGCCAGGGGCGTAGCCCGCCAGGGCCAGGTGCTCAAGAAGCCTCCCCCCCTGGCCCCGCCCGGTGTCCACCAGGAGCCGGGCGCTACCCGTGTCCACCAGGACGGGGTTGAAGTTGTTGGGGGTGGCGTTGGGGTCCAGGAAGTGTTCCAGAAGGACCCGGCGGAACTCCTCCTGGAGTTCGGGGTTCGCCCCCCAGCTCGGAAGGAGGGGCCCCGGGGCCGACTGGCCGTCGGAGAGGACGGTCACGGTGTAGCGGCCCAAAGGGAAGCGGTAAAACCCGCCCCCCTGAACCCCCTTGGGGCTTGGGGCCTGGGCCCACGCCCCCCCCATCCCCGCCGCGGCGGCCAAAAGGTTCACGCCCTTGAGAAAAGCCCTTCGCTCCATACCTGGCCTCCTTTCAGGGAGAGGTTAAAGGGAAGGGCGGGGGGCTTCCGTAACCCCCGCCACCTTGTAGGCCCAAAGGCGTTCCAGGAGGAAGAGGAGGAGGGCCAGGGCCAGGAGGTAGGGCCTTAGGGGGAGGGCGGCCTGAGGGGAGGGGGCGGGGACCTCCCCCTCAAAGAACCGCCCCCCGCTCCCCTCGGCCAGGGCCCTTAGGACCGCCCGCCCGTCCCTGGGGGTCCACTCCCCGGGGAGGGGGAGGACCAGGGGAATGCGCTTTTCCCCATCCAGGAGGACCCCTTCCCCCCGCACCACCCCCTCAAACCGCCCGGGGCCCGTGGGCACCATGGGGACCTCCTCGCCCCCCACGAGGAGGCGCGGGGCCTCCAGGGCCCCCAGGGCCACCGCCCGCACCCCCTCCCCTTCCGGGTAGGCGTAGAGGGCAAGGGCCTTCCTCCCCCCCATGAGGTGGCGGGCCAGGCCCCCAAGGAAGGGGGCCAGGCCCTCCCAGCCCTCCCAGGCAAGGGAAAGGTCCGTGGCCAGGGCGGCCACCCGCCCCGCCCCCCGCTCCCCCAGGGCCAAAACCGCCCGCTCGCCGCTGGCGAGGAGGACCTCCGCCCAGGGCTCCGCCCGGGCGGGGAGGAGGAAGGAAAGGGGGGGAAAGCGGAAGCCCTCTGTGAGGGGGTGGGGCCTGGCCTCTATGGGGAAACGCCCCCTCAGCCCCTCTTCCTGGAAGATCTCCTGGCCTTCCCGGAGGAAAAGCCTGGGAAGCTCCTCCGGGCGGGCGGCGAAGTAGAACCGCCCACCCCCCCTTCGGGCAAGGGCTTCCAAAAAGGCCCGGTCCGCGTCCTGCCCCAGGGCCAGGGCGCTCACCTCCAGCCTCGAGGCCTGGGCCAGCTCCAGGATGGGCTCCTTGGGGTCGGAAAGGAGGCCGTCGGTGAGGACCAGGATCCCCTTCCGCTCCACGGGTACCCCCTCCAAAAGGCGCACCGCCTCCCGGAAGGCGGGGCCCAAGACCGTTCCCCCACCGGGGCGCACCGAAAGAAGGAGGCTTTCCGCTTCCTTCTTCCCCTGCGCCGTCATGGGCCTTGGGGGGAAGAGGATCCTGGGAGAAGAGCTGAAGAGGACCACCCCCACCCAGTCCTCGGGGGCCGCGCTCCGCACCAGCTCCACCGCCCCCGCAAGGGCCAGGGCCAGCTTTTCCCCCTCCATGCTCCCCGAGACGTCCAGGACCAGGACCAAGGCCGCCCCCTTCCGGCCCAAGGGCCTTAAGGGAAAGTCCTCCGGGAGGGCCCGGTCCCACCCCCCCAGGAAAAGCCCCCTGGGGGTGGCGGTGAAGAGGAGGCCGCCCCCCTGGCGGAGGAAGTCCTTTAGGGCCTCGGGGGCCCCTTCCGGCAGGTCCAAAACCCCCACCCCAAGGGCCACCAGGTCCGCCTCCAGGGGGAGGCGGAAGGGTCCCCGGTCCACCTGGAAGCCCTGGGCCTCGAGGACACGGGCCAGGGCCTCGTCCCCCAGGACCAGGGCCCGCCCCCGGTCCAGGGGGGCCACCTGGGCCCGGGCCTCGCTCCTCCCCCAAGGGCCCTCGGCCACCGCCCGCACCTCGGCCCCTTCCGTGAGGGGGAAGGCGTAGGTGAGGACCCGCGTGCCCTCCACCAAAAGGCGCCGCTCTAAAACCCCGCCCGGGCCCTCCACCCGCACCCGGGCCTCGGCGGGCCTAGGGGCCTCCAGGACCACCCGCACCCCCACGGTCTCCCCGTAGAGGGGGTAGGGGGGCGGGAGGAGGCGCAGGGCCACCCAGGGCCTAGGGGGGACATAGACCGCGTCCAGGGGAAAGGGGGGAGGAAGGGGGGCAAAGAGCCCGTCCGAAACCAGGACCACCCGGTCGGGCCTGAGCTTTAGGGCCTCCTGGAAGGCCCTCCTCAGGTCCGTCCCCTCCCCCAGGTCCAGCCGCCGGGCGGTGGGGGCGGGAAGCCGGGCCACCTCCTCCGCAAAGGCCAGGTACAGCCCTTCCCGGGGAAGCCTTTCCGCCAGGGCGAAAACCCCCTCCCGGGCCGAGGGGGAGAAGTCCAGAAAGTAGACCGTCCGCCCCGGGCGGGGAAGCCTGGGGTCCAAGACAACAAGGAGGAGGAGGAAGAGGACCCCCAGCCGGAGGAGGCGCATGCCCCTATGCTATAGGGCCGCTCGGGTAGCGGTCTGTAGCCCCTCTTGGCCCCCCCACCTTTGGGGGGGTGCCTAATCCATCCAGTGCCCCAGCTTCTCCTTCTTGGCCTGGAGGTAGCGCTCGTTGTGGGGGTTGTCCCCGGCCCTCAAGGGGACGCGCTCCACGATCTCAATCCCGAAGCCGGAAAGGGCCTTCACCTTGCGGGGGTTGTTGGTGAGGAGGCGCATCTTGCGCACCCCCAGGTCGTAGAGGATCTGGGCCCCCACCCCGTAGTCCCGGAGGTCCGGGGGGAAGCCCAGGGCCAGGTTGGCCTCCACCGTGTCCAGCCCCTGGTCCTGGAGGTGGTAGGCCCGGATCTTGTTCACCAGGCCAATCCCTCGGCCCTCCTGCCGGAGGTACACGAGAACCCCCTTCCCCTCCTGGGCGATCTTCTCCAGGGCCAGGTCCCGCTGGAAGCCGCAGTCGCAGCGTAGGGAGTGGAGGGCATCCCCCGTGAGGCACTCGGAGTGCATGCGCACCAAAACGGGCTCCTCCGCCTCCCAGGCGCCCATGACCAAGGCGGCGTGCTCCTCCCCCGTGAGGGTGTCCCGGTAGGCCAGGATGCGGAACTCCCCGAAGCGGGTGGGGAGAAGGGCCTCGGCCTCGCGCCGCACGTAGAGGTCCCCCCGCTCCAGCCGGTGGCGGATGAGGTCGGCGATGGTCCCCACCTTGAGTCCGTGGCGCCCGGCAAACTCCAGGAGGTCGGGGAGGCGGGCCATGGTCCCGTCCTCCTTCAGGATCTCAATGAGGCTCCCCACGGGGGTAAGGCCCGCAAGGCGCAACAGGTCCACCGTGGCCTCCGTGTGCCCGGCGCGGCGCAACACCCCTCCAGGCCGGGCGATGAGGGGGAAGATGTGCCCGGGGCGGCGGAAGTCCTGGGAGGTGGCCTCAGGGTCGGCGAGGAGGCGGATGGTGGCCGCCCGCTCGTAGGCCGAGATCCCCGTGGTCACCCCCTTGGCGTCCACGCTCACGGTGAAGAGGGTGCCCTGGGGGTCTTGGTTCTTCTCCACCATGGGCTTTAGGTCCAAGGCCCTCGCCCTCTCCTCCGTGAGGGCCACGCAGAGGAGGCCCCGGCACTCCTTCAGCATGAAGTTCACCCACTCCGGGCTGACGTGCTCCGCGGCCATGATGAGGTCGCCCTCGTTCTCCCGGTCCTCGTCGTCCACCAGGATCACCGGGCGGCCCTGGCGGAGCTCCTCCAAAAGTTCTTGGGTGGTGGCTAGCCTGTTCATTCCGCTCCCTTCATGAGCCGTTCCAGATACCGGGCGATGAGGTCCACCTCCAGGTTCGCCCCCTCCCCCACCCTTAGGGCCCCCAGGTTGGTGACCGCCAGGGTGTGGGGGATGAGGGTAACCCAAAACCCTTCCGGGAAAAGCCCGGCCACGGTGAGGGAAACCCCGTTTAGGGCCACGCTCCCCTTCTCCGCGATGTAGCGGCGAAGGCCCTGGGGCGCGCGGAAGAAGTAGTCCTTGGCCCCGGGGGCCTCGCGGACCTCCACCAGCTCCGCCACCCCGTCCACGTGCCCGGTGACGAAGTGCCCCCCAAGCCGGTCCCCCACCTTTAGGGCCCGCTCCAGGTTGGGCCGGTGGCCCACCCGCCAGGTGGGGGCGGTGCGGCGGAGGGTTTCCTGGGCGAGCTCCACCCAAAACCCCTCCCCGTCCACCGCCACCGCGGTGAGGCAGACCCCGTCCACGGCCACCGAGTCCCCCACCTTGAGGTCGGAAAGCACCTCCTTGGCCCCGATCCTCACCTTCAGGAAGGGGCCCTCCTCCACCTTTAGGATCTCGCCCGTTTCCTCCACCAGTCCCGTGAACATTCACCCCTCCGGGTAGGCCTCGAGCCAAAGGTCCCCCCCCAGCCGCTCCACCCGGGCCAGGCGGAGCCCCTTGGCCTCGGCCACCTTTTCCACCGCCAAGCCCTCCAGCGCCCCCCGCCCCTCCCCAAGGAGCTTGGGGGCGAGGAAAAGCGCGTACTTGTCCACCAGGCCCCGTTCCACCAAGGCCCCCGCCACCTTGGGGCCCCCTTCCACCAAGACCCCGTCCAACCCCCGCTCCAGGAGGAAGGCCAACGCCCCCTCCAGGGAGACCCTTCCCCCTTCCCGGGGAAGCTCGGCCACCTCCGCCCCCGCGGCCTCCAAGGCCTTAAGCCGGTCCTTCGGGGCCCCCGCCCCCGCCAGGATGAGGACCTTAGGGGCCTCCCCCCTGGGCCCGGGGCGGAAGAGGCGCGCGGTAGGGGGGGTGCGGGCCTCGGTGTCCAGGACCACCTTCCAGGGGTCCCTGAGGGGCGGAGGCTCCAGCATGTGGGGGAAGGGGCGGAAGTCGGGGTCGCGCACGGTGAGGTGGGGGTCGTCCTGGAGGACCGTCCCCACCCCCACGAGAAGGGCGGGGAGCCACTGGCGGTAGGCGTGGGCCACCCGGCGGCTTTCCGGGGAGGAGATCCAGCGGGCATCCCCCCCAGGGGCGGCCGCCCGCCCGTCCAGGGTGAGGGCCATCTTGAGGAGGACGAAGGGGAGGCCTTTCCTCTGCACGGTGAAGAAGACCTCGTTCTGGAGCCTGGCCTCCTCCTCTAGAAGCCCGGCCTCCACCTGTACCCCCGCCCCCTTGAGGCGCTCCAGGCCCCCCGCCGCCACAGGGTTCGGGTCCCGGGCGGCCACCACCACCCGGGCCACCCCCGCCTGGAGGAGGGCCAGGCTGCAAGGGGGGGTGCGGCCCAAGTGGTTGCAGGGCTCGAGGGTGACGTAGACCGTGGCCCCCCTGGCCTCCGGCCCCGCCTCCTCCAGGGCGTAGACCTCCGCGTGGGGGAGGCCCGCCCTGGGGTGGAACCCCTCCCCCACCACCCGGCCCCCCTTCACCACCACCGCCCCCACCAGGGGGTTGGGGTGGGTGTGGCCCCGGCCACGTTCCGCAAGCTGCAGCGCGCGCCTAAGGAAACGCTCGTCCAGATCCAAGCGGCCCTCCTTCTCCCATCCGGACTTTCACCGTCGGCCCCGGAGTTCCACCGGGTCGGGCCCCTAGGGGGGCTTCGCGGGCTTTCACCGCCGGTGGGGACTTCCACCCCGCCCCGAAGGAGGTGCCTAAAGGCACCAAGCCCACTTTAGCAGGTTTAAGGGGGAGGAATGTCCGGGTGGAGCACGGTTAGCCCCTCTCCCCGGGCCAAAACGAGAAAGTGGTGGTCTAGGGTCACCACGGGCGCTTCCTGAACGAGAGCCGTAACGGCCACGTAGGCATCAGCAAACCCCAGGGGAAGGTCCTGGTACCGCAAAACCAGACGACGAACCTGGGGGAGGATCGCCGGGTCCCAATAGCCCACGAAAAAACCCGCCTCGAGGTCTTCCAAAAAGCGGGCCAGGACGCCTACCCCCATGCGCCTTTCCACAAGATACCCAACCTCCGAAAGCAAGGGAATGGGAAAAAGTAGGTCTCCAGGGAAGTTTTCCAGATGGTGCCTAACCCAAGGATGATCGGGATCCTTTTTGTTGATCCAGGCAAAAAGGGCAGAGGTATCCAAGACCAGAACCCAGCTATTTACGGGCACGGCCGTCCTGCTCCCCCTGCCATGCGGCTTCCAACCAGGCCTCCGCGGTTCTCCCCGAAACCTCAACGTCCTCACCCGCCCCCAGAGACTTGGACTCCGGGCGGGCCAGATAGCGGGCCAGAGCCTCCCTGATGATTTCCCCCTGGGAGCGGCCTTCCCTTCTGGCGCGAAGGGCGAGAAGGCGCTTCAGCTCCTTAGGAAGGTAAAACGTGGCCCTCTCCATAAGGTCATGGTACATGCCGTGGTGGAAAAAGGCGAGGCGCCCAGGGCCTTGGGCGCCTTTTTGGTGGAGGTGGGGGGAGTTGAACCCCCGTCCGAAGGTCCCTACAGCGGCCGTCTACGCGCGTAGTCCGCGTTTCAGGTGTCCCCCTGGCTTGGCCCGCGGACGGGCGGCCAGGGGCAAGCCCCCTTAGGTTTCGCCCAGGGTTAGAGGGCGTGGCCCCAGGCTAGCCGGTTTTGTGTCCCCGCGCTGGCGAGCCACCGGCGGGGCTTCCAGGCGAGGGCGCGGCGATTAGGCCGCGAGCGCGTAAGCAGGCTTGTTGGCCTTTGTGGGTTTGCGGGTTTTAACGAGGCCACCCGCACCTCGGCGCGCAGGCTCGCCCTCGGCGACCCCCGTCGAGACCGTTCACCCCCATGTGTGGGCCGGGCTTGGACCGACCAAGCTTGAGTATAGGGGACTAAAGGGGTTGTAGTCAAGGGGCAGGGCGGTGTAAACTAGGGGCAGTGCTCCCAAGGGAGGGGGGTGGGCTCAGCCCACCCTTCCTTTGTGAAGGGAGGTGGGGAGGTGCCGGTGGACCTTTGGCAGCTGGTGAAGGAAGCGGTGGAGCCCTTGGGCCTGGAGGTCCTCGAGGTCCATCTGGGCCGGGGGGAGTTTCTGGTGCGGCTGGAGCGCAAGGACGAGCGGCCCATCACCGTGGCCGACCTGGAGCAGGCCAGCCGGGCCATAGAGGTCCTCCTGGACCGGGAGGACCCCATCCCCGGAAGCTACCGGCTCTTGGTGGAATCCCCCGGGCCCAAGCGCCCCCTCCTTACCCGCCGCCACTTTGAGCGCTTCCAGGGCCTTAAGGCCAAGGTCCAGGGAGAGGAAACCTTCACGGGGCGCATCCTGAGGGTGGAAGAGGACGTGGTGGTCTTTGGGGTCGGTGGGGAGGAAAAGGCGCTCAAGATCGGCACCTTCCGCGCCCACCTCGCCGAATGGCCTGAGGAGCCAAGATAAAGGGGGAAGGATGAACCGGGAGTTCATGGAAGCCATGCAGCAGCTGGCCCTGGAACGGGGGGTCAGCACGGAAGAGGTCCTGGAAGCGTTTAAGGAGGCCCTGCGCAAGGCCTACCTCAAGCGGCAAAAGGGGCTTAGAAAAGAGGACATAGACGAGGGCAAGGGGCCCGTGGTGGACGTCTACATTGACCCCCAGACGGGCCGCATTGAGATGGTGGAGGTCCGCACCGTGGTGGAGAAGGTGGAGGACCCCGACAAGGAGATCGCCCTCGCGGACGCCCTGCAGTACGACCCCGAGGTCCAGGTGGGGGACGAGATGGAGTTCCCCATAGACCCCGAGGGCCTTTCCCGGATGGCCATCCAGGAACTGAGGCAGATGCTCACCCAGCGCCTCAAGGAGTCCGAGCGCAACCGCATCTACAACGAGTACAAGGACAAGGAGGGCCAGGTCCTCACCGGGGTGGTCACCCGGGTGGACAACCGGGGCAACGTCTTCGTGGAGCTGGGCCGGGGGGAGGCCTACCTGCCCAAGGCAGAGCAGATCCCCACGGAGAAGTACCATCCGGGGCAGCGCATCAAGGTCTACCTCAAGAAGGTGGACCGCTCCGCCAAGGGGCCTTCCCTTCTGGTGAGCCGGGCCCACGAGAAGCTTTTGGAGCACCTCCTCAAGCAGGAAGTGCCGGAGATCGCCGAGGGCATCGTGGAGGTCAAGGCCATCGCCCGCGAGCCCGGCCGCCGGAGCAAGGTGGCGGTGACCAGCCACAACCCCAACGTGGACCCCATCGGGGCCTGCATCGGCCACAAGGGGCAAAGGATCCAGGCGGTGTCCGCGGAGCTTGGCCGGGAAAAGGTGGACATCATCCTCTGGTCCAAAGACCCCAAGGAGTTCATAAGGAACGCCCTCTCCCCCGCCCAGGTGGGCTCCATTGAGCTGGATCCCGAGAAGAAAGTGGCCCGGGTCAAGGTGAGCAAGGACCAGCACTCCCTGGCCATCGGGGCCCAGGGGCAGAACGTACGCCTGGCCTCCAAGCTCACCGGCTACGAGATCCAGTTTGAGGAAGCGGAGATCTCCGACCTGGACGAGGCCCTGCGCCGCGCGGCCGAGGAGGAGGAGGAAGCCCGGGAGAAGAAGGGCCGGGAGGCCTTTGAGAAGCTCTTCCGTGACCTCACATGAAGCACGTCCCCGTAAGGATGTGCGTAGCCTGCCGGCGAAGGCGGCCCAAGGGGGAGCTTCTGCGCATCCTTCTCACGCCCGAAGGGTTCTTCCTGGACCCAAGCGGAAAAGCACCGGGCCGGGGGGCCTACGTCTGCCCCGACACCCCGGAGTGCTGGTCGGAAAAAAAGCTCAGGCGCTTCGCTGGGGCCAGGGCCAAGGCCTTAAGCGAGGCCCTAAACGCCCTGTTAGGAGGTAAGGATGGCGAAAGTACGGATTTACCAGCTGGCCAAGGAGCTGGGCATGGAAAACCAGGAGCTCCTGGAGCTCCTTTCCCAGATGGGGGTGAGCTATAAGTCCCACGCCTCCACCCTCGAGGAGAAGGACGCGGAGGCGGTGCGGGAGCTCGTTAGGGAACAGCGGGGCCTACAGGAAAAGCTGGCGGAGGAGGAACGGAGGAAAAACCTCCCCAAGCGCCCCCCCGTGGTGGTCATCATGGGCCACGTGGACCACGGGAAGACCACCCTCCTGGACTACCTGCGCAAAAGCCGCATCGCCGAGAAGGAGGCGGGGGGCATCACCCAGCACGTGGGCGCCTTTGAGGTGAAAACCCCCGGGGGCACGGTGGTCTTCATCGACACCCCCGGCCACGAGGCCTTCACCAGCATCCGCCAGCGGGGGGCCAGGGTGGCGGACATCGCGGTGATCGTCATCGCCGCGGACGACGGCATCATGCCCCAGACGGACGAGGCCATCGCCCACGCCAAGGCCGCCGGGGCCAAGATGATCTTCGCCATCAACAAGATGGACCTGCCCCAGGCCGACCCCGAGCGGGTGAAGCGGCAGCTCATGGAGCGGGGGTTCGTCCCCGAGGAGTACGGGGGGGAGGCCATCGTGGTGCCCATCAGCGCCAAGACCGGCAAGGGCGTGGACGACCTCCTGGAGATGATCCTCCTCCTGGCGGAGCTGGAGGACCTCCGGGCCGACCCCGAGGCCGAGCCCAGGGGGGTCATCCTGGAGTCCCGGCTGGACAAGCAGGCGGGCATCCTGGTGAACATGCTGGTCCAGGAGGGCACCTTCCGCGTGGGGGACTACGTGGTGGCCGGGGAGGCGTACGGGCGCATCCGGGCCATGACCGACGCGGACAGCAACCAGAGGAAGGAGGCGGGGCCTGGGAGCGCGGTCCAGGTCCTGGGCTTCCAGGAGCTCCCCCAGGCGGGGGAGGTGGTGGAGTGGGTGCCGGACCTGGAGGCGGCCAAGGAGATCGCCGAGGAGCGAAAAGAAGCCCGCCGCGCCCAGGAGGAGGAGGCCCAGGCCCGCCGCCCCAGGACCATGGCCGACCTCCTGAAGGCCATGCAGGAGGAGGGGAAGAAGGAGGTGAACCTCATCCTGCGGGCGGACACCCAGGGCTCTTTGGAGGCCATCCAGCACATCCTGGCCAAGGAGAGCACGGAGGAGGTGAAGATCAACGTCCTCCTGGCCCAGGTGGGGGCCCCCACGGAGTCCGACATCCTCCTGGCCCAGACCGCCCACGCGGCCATCCTGGCCTTTGGGGTCACCCCCCCGGGCTCGGTGAAGAAGATCGCCGAGCAAAAGGGGGTCCTCCTCAAGACCTTCCGCATCATCTACGACCTCATCGACGAGGTGCGGGCCATGGTGAAGGGGCAGAAGGAGCCCCAGTACAAGGAGGAGGTCCTGGGCCGGGCCGAGGTGCGGGCCATCTTCCGCCTGCCCGGAGGGAAGCAGGTGGCGGGGTGCATGGTGACCCAAGGCCGCATCCTAAGGAACGCGGAGGTCCGGGTCCTGCGCAAGGGCCAGGAGATCTGGAAGGGGAAGATGGCCAGCCTCAAGCGCTTCAAGGAGGACGTGCGCGAGGTGGCCCAGGGGTACGAGTGCGGGATCGGCCTCGAGGGCTTTGACGACTTCCAGGAAGGGGACATCATCGAGGCCTTCCAGATGGTGGAGGTGCCCGCCTGAGGCTAGGTGCCTTAAAGCTCTTGGCCCTTCTGGCCCTATTGGGCCAGGGGGTGGACTGGCCCCAGCCCCAGGCCCAGGGGGAGGTGGGGCTCCTCCTGGGGGGGCCCTACCTGGTCCTCAAGGAGGACCGGGGCCATCCCCTCCTTTCCCCTTCCCTTCCCCCCCAGCGCCCCCTGGCCCTCCTCTTCTCCACACCCCTCCCCTCGCCCCTACGCCCACCCCCAAGCCCGCCCCCGGGAAGACGGCTCCACCTCCTCTACGCCCGGCTGCAGATGGACGGGGGGTAGGGCCCTCCCCCACCCCAACAGGCCATCGGCGTTAAGGGTTTTGGCAAAGAAGAGCGAGGTGGTGCATGAAACCAAAGGTTTGGAGTGGACTCTTTCTCCTAGGACTTTTCCTCCTTTCCCTGCTGTTTTTCTGGAAACCTTGGGCTCCTCAGGAGCCCAAAATCCGCCTGGGGCTGGACCTCAAGGGGGGCTTAAGGATCCTCCTCGAGGCCGACGTGGAAAACCCCACCCTGGACGACCTGGAAAAGGCCCGGACCGTCCTGGAAAACCGCATCAACGCCCTGGGGGTGGCCGAGCCCCTCATCCAGATCCAGGGGCAGAAGCGCATCGTGGTGGAGCTCCCGGGCCTCTCTCAGGCAGACCAGGACCGCGCCCTGAAGCTCATCGGGCAGCGGGCCGTCTTGGAGTTCCGCATCCTCAAGGAGGGGGCCACGGGCACCACCGTGGCCCAGATCAACCAGGCCCTTCGGGAAAACCCCAGGCTCAAGCGGGAGGAGCTGGAAAAGGACCTCATCAAGCCCGAAGACCTAGGGCCGCCCCTCCTCACGGGGGCCGACCTGGCGGACGCCCGGGCGGTCTTTGACCAGTTCGGCCGCCCCCAGGTCTCCCTCACCTTCACCCCGGAAGGGGCCAAGAAGTTTGAGGAGGTCACCCGGGCCAACGTGGGCAAGCAGCTGGCCATCGTCCTGGACGGTAAGGTCTACACCGCCCCCGTGATCCGCCAGGCCATCACCGGGGGCCAGGCGGTGATCGAGGGGCTTTCCGGCCTGGAGGAGGCCAGCGAGATCGCCTTGGTCCTCCGCTCCGGCTCCCTGCCGGTGCCCCTGAAGGTGGCCGAGATCCGGGCTATCGGCCCCACCCTGGGCCAGGACGCCATCCAGGCGGGCATCCGCTCCGCCCTCATCGGCACCCTGGCCATCTTCCTCCTCATCCTCGCCTACTACGGCCCAAGCCTCGGCCTGGTGGCCTCCTTGGGCCTCATCTACACCTCGGTGCTCATCCTGGGCCTCCTCTCGGGGCTTGGGGCCACCCTGACCCTCCCCGGCATCGCGGGCCTGGTCCTCACCCTGGGCGCGGCGGTGGACGGGAACGTGCTCTCCTTTGAGCGCATCAAGGAGGAGCTCCGGGCGGGGAAAAAGTTCCGCCAGGCCATCCCCGAGGGGTTCAAGCACTCCACCCTCACCATCCTGGACGTGAACGCGGCCCACCTACTGGCCGCGGCCGCCCTCTACCAGTACGCCACCGGCCCGGTGCGGGGCTTTGCGGTGATCCTGGCCATCGGGGTGGTGGCCAGCGTCTTCTCCAACCTGGTCTTCAGCCGCTACCTCCTGGAGAGGATGGCCGAGCGGGGGGAGATCCGCCCGCCCATGTGGCTGGTGAACCCCCGCTTCAACTTCATGGGCCCGGCCCGCTTCATCACCCTGGCCTCCCTCCTCCTGGCCCTCCTGGCCGCAGGGGTGGTCTTCACCAAGGGCTTCAACTACAGCATTGACTTCACCGGGGGCACCGCCTTCACCCTGAGGACGGGCCCCGAGGTGGGGGTGGACACCCTAAGGCGCTTCCTGGAGGAGAGGGGCTTCCCCGCCAAAGAGGCGGTGATCACCCAGGTCCAGGCCCCGGCGGCGGACTACCGGGAGTACGCCCTAAAGCTCCCGCCCCTCTCCGACGAAAAGCGGCTGGAGCTTGAGCGCCTCCTGGCCGAGGGGCTTAAGGCCCAGGTCCTCACCTCGGAGACCGTGGGGCCG
Organism: Thermus oshimai DSM 12092; assembly: GCF_000373145.1. Lineage (NCBI taxonomy): Bacteria > Thermotogati > Deinococcota > Deinococci > Thermales > Thermaceae > Thermus > Thermus oshimai. Next base: position 15,511 of record NZ_KB890623.1, on the reverse strand, counting down.
GCCATCGGGGCCGAGCTTCGGCAAAACGCGGTCAAGGCGGTGCTGGTGGGGCTTGGCCTCATCCTCATCTACGTGGCCTTCCGCTTTGACTGGACCTTCGGGGTGGCGAGCGTCCTAGCGGTGGCCCACGACGTGGCCATCGTGGCGGGGATGTACAGCCTCCTCGGCCTGGAGTTCTCCATCCCCACCATCGCCGCCCTCCTCACCATCGTGGGCTACTCCATCAACGACACCATCGTGGTTTCGGACCGGATCCGGGAGAACCAGAAGCTCCTGAGGGGGGTGCCCTTTAGGGAGGTGGTGAACCGCTCCATCAACCAGACCCTCTCCCGCACGGTGATGACGAGCCTCACCACCCTGCTCCCCATCATCGCCCTCCTCTTCCTCGGGGGAAGCGTCCTGAGGGACTTCTCTCTGGCCATCCTGGTGGGCATCTTCGTGGGGACCTACAGCTCCATCTACGTGGTCTCGGCCCTGGTGGTCTTCTGGCGGAGCTTCCGGGAGGCCCGGGTGAAAAAACCCGCCTAAAGGCCTTTTCCGCCCCCCAGGACCCTTTAGGGGTCCTTGGGGGTTTTGACCCGCCTTAAGGGGAGCCCCTCCCGCCTGGCCCAGGCCTCCAGGGCCTCCGCCTCCCTCTCCCCGAAGAAGGCGCATAGCCTCCGGTAAGCAGGGTTTCCCTCCTGGGCGGGGGAAAAGGCCGCGTCCAGGAGCTCAGGCAGGCCCGCCCTTTCGCAGAAGCGGGCCCAGAGGTGGGGCTCGAGGGCCGCCAGGGCCACCCTGCCCTCCTGGGCGGGGTAGACCCCGTAGCAGAGGACGGAGCCGTCCAGGAAGGGGATGGGCGGGTAGGCGAGCGCCTTCACCGCCTCGGAAAGGGCCACCTCGTAGAACCCCCCGCCCAAGAGGAGGCCCTTCAAGGCGGTGAGGGCCAGGGCCAAGGCCCCCGCCAGGTCGGCGAACTGGAAGGCCCGCCAGGGGAAGCGCTCGAGGAGGCCCGCCTCCGCCAGGTAGGTGAGGTCGTGGCCGGGGTCGGGGCCATCCGGGTACCCCCTAAGGCGCACGTAGACCAGCCGGGGGTTCTCCCGGAGGAGGACCTCCGGCCCCACCCCCAGCCGCTCCATAACCCCGGGGCGGTTGGCCTCCAAGAGGAGGGCGCTTTCCCGCACCAGGGCGAGGAGGCGGCGCCGGCCCGCCTCCCCCTTGAGGTCCAGGACCTCCACCCGCTTGCCCTCGTTCAGGAAGCGGTAGGCCTCGGGGGCGAGGGAGGCGAGGGGGTCGCCCCCTGGGGGCTCCAGCTTGAGCACGGGAAAGCCAAGCCTGAGGAGGAACCGCCCCGCCAAGGGCCCCGGGAGAAGGCGGGTGAGGTCCAGGACCCTACCGGGGGGGAAGGCGGAGGGCCCCATCCAGCCGGATCACCTCCCCGTTCAGCATGGGGTTTTCCAGAATGTGGAGGACCAGAGCGGCGTACTCCTCCGGTCGGCCCAGGCGCTTGGGAAAGGGCACCTGGGCGGCCAGGGCCTCCTGGACCTTCTCGGGAAGCCCCTGGAGCATGGGGGTGGCGAAGACCCCGGGGGCCACGGTCACCACCCGGATGCCCCACTCGGCGAGCTCCCGGGCCACGGGCAGGGTGAGGCCCACCACCCCCGCCTTGCTGGCGGCGTAGGCCGCCTGGCCGACCTGGCCCTCGTAGGCGGCCACGCTGGCGGTGTTGACGATGACCCCCCGCTGGCCCTCGGCGTCCGGCGGGTTTTCCCGCATGGCCCAGGCGGCCAGGCGCAGGGCGTTGAAGGTGCCGAGGAGGTTGACCTCGAGGACCCTCCGGAAGGCGGCGAGGCCATGGGGGCCCTCCCGGGTGAGGACCCTCTCCGCGTGGGCCACCCCCGCGGCGTTCACCAAGGCGAAGAGGGGGGCCTCCCCCACCGCCCTTTCCACCGCCCGCCTCACGTCCTCCTCCTCGGCAACGCTCCCCTCCACGTAGAGGAGGTCGTCCGGGCCCCGCTTGAGGTCCAGCACCACCACCCGGAAGCCCCTGGCCTTCAGGGCCAAGGCGGCCGCCCGCCCAAGCCCCGAGGCCCCACCCGTGACCAAGGCGCTCCGCTCCATACCCGTCCCCCCTAGATCCTTTGGATCACCGTGGCCGTGGCCTGGCCGTGGCCGATGCACATCACCTGGAGGCCGAACTCCCCGCCCCGCCTTTCCAGCTCGTAGAGGAGCTTGGTCATGAGCACCGCCCCCGTGGCCCCTAAGGGGTGGCCGTGGGCAATGGCGCCTCCCAAGGGGTTCACCCGCTCGGGGTCAGCCCCCGTCTCCGCCAAAAAGGCCAGGACCACGCTGGCGAAGGCCTCGTTGACCTCGATGACGTCTAGGTCTTTGAAGGAAAGCCCGGCCCTTTCCAGGGCCTTCCGGGCCGCGGGGATGACCTCGAGGAGCTGGAGGGTGGGGTCCCCCGCCACCACCACCCGGGCCAGGAAGCGGGCCCTGGGCTTAAGCCCCAAGGCCTCGGCCTTTTCCCGCTCCCCCAGGAGGAGGGCCGCGGCCCCGTCGGAGATCTGGCTGCTATTCCCTGCGGTCACCACCCCGTCCTCCCGGAAGGCGGGCTTGAGGGCGAGCATCCGGTCCAGGCTCGCGTCCGGGCGGATCCCCTCGTCCCAGGTGAGGAGGAAGGGCCGGCCCTCCCCGTCCAGGCCCTCTAGGGGCACCATCTGGGGGCGGAAGTAGCCCCGCTCCGTGGCTAAGGCGGCCCGCCGGTGGGAGAGGAGGCCCCACCGGTCCAGCTCTTCCCGGGAAAAGCCGTACTTCCTGGCGATCCTCTCCGCGCTCTCCCCCTGGTGGACGAGCTCATACCGGCGGAAGAGCTCGGGGTTTAGGGTCCCGAAGCCGCCCCCGATGTCCGAGAACATGGGCACCCGGGTCATGCTCTCCACGCCCCCCGCGACGGCGAAGGCCATATCCCCGGCGGCGATGGCCTGGGCGGCGAAGTGCACCGCCTGCTGGCTGGAGCCGCACATGCGGTTTAAGGAGACCGCGGGGACCTCCTTGGGAAGGCGGGAGAGGAGGACCCCAAGCCGCCCCACGTTGGCCCCCTGCTCCCCCACCTGGGTCACGCAGCCCGTGACCACGTCCTCCACCAGGCCCGGGTCTATCCCCGTCCGCTCCAAGAGGGCGTCCAGCACCTGGGCGTAGAGGGCGTCGGGCCGCCAGGCCCTAAGGGCCCCGTTCCGCTTGCCGATGGGGGTGCGCACCGCCTCGAGGATCACCGCTTCTCCCATCCCCGCCTCCTCAAAAGCTCCCTCAGCACGATGAGCCTCTGGATCTCCCCCGTGCCCTCGTAGATCTGGAGCACCTTGGCGTCCCGGTAGAGCTTGGCCACGGGGTACTCCTCGCTGTAGCCGTTGGCCCCGAAGATCTGGACCGCCTCCACCGCGCCCCTTAGGGCGGCGTCCGCGGCCAGGGCCTTGGCCGCCGCGGCCTCCAGGGCGTTGGGCTCCCCTTTTTCCGCCAGCTCCGCGGCCCTCAGGGCCAAAAGGCGGAGGGCCTCGAGGTCCATGGCCATCTCCGCCAGCTTGAACCCCACCCCCTGGTGCTCCCAAAGGGGCTTGCCGAAGGCCTCCCGCAGGTTGGCGTAGGCCAAGGCCTCGTCCAGGGCGCGACCCAAAAGGCCCAGGGCCAGCCCCGCCACCATGGGCCGGGAGCGGTTAAAGACCCGCATGGCCAGCCGGAAGCCCTCCCGGGTGAGGAGGGCCTCCTCGGGTACGAAAACCCCTTCCAGGTGGACCTCCGCCGCGGAAGAGGCCTTCTGGCCCAGCTTAGGCAGGGGGGCGCCCACCTCCACCCCCCGTTCCCGCTCCACCAGGAAGAGGGCGATGCCCTCCCGCCCCTCCCCCAGCCGGGCAAAGACCAGGAAGAACGCGGCCTCAGGGGCGTGGCTGATCCAGGTCTTCCGCCCCCAAAGCCGGTACCCCCCCGGCACGGGCTCGGCCCGGGTTCTTAAGGCGGCCACATCCGAGCCCGCCTGGGGCTCGGTGAGGGCGTAGCTGGCCACCTCCGCCCTAAGGCGGGGGAGGAACCCTGTCGCGTAGGGGCTTCCCGAAAGGATGAGGGCATCGGCCACCAGGTTGTTGAGGAGGAGCGCCGCGGCGATGCCCGTGCAGGCGTAGCCCAGCTCCTCCGCCACCCCCACCAGGGCCACCGGGCCGAGCCCCACCCCCCCCAGGGCCTCGGGGACCACCAGGACGGGAAACCCCAGCCCCGCCGCCTCCCGGAACAGGGGCCAGGGGAAGCGGGCCTCCCGGTCCCAGTGGGCCGCTTGGGGCAGGATCCGCTCCCGGGCGAACCGCCGGGCGAGCGCCCGCACTTGGGCTTCCACGAAGGGAGTATACCCCCATCCTGGGCTAAACTGGGCCCTGGTGAGGCGCCTCTTCCCTGCCCTAAAGGCCCTGCCGGACCCCAAAGCCCCCCTAGAGGAGAGGCGAAGGGGGCTTCGGGCCTACGCCTTAGGGCTCCTTTCCCTCCACGGCCTGGTCCTCCTGCTCCTCCTGCCCCTCCTCCCGGCCCGGGGCCACCCCTTCCTTTGGGGCCTCGCCCTCCTGGGCCTAGGGGGGGTGGCGCTTTGGGTCCAGGGGGGCCTGAGGGAGGAGGGCCCCTCCGCCCCCTTGGTGGCCGTGGGGCTTGGGGGGGCGGGGTTCTTCTTCCTGGGGGTGATGGGCCTTCTCCTGAGGCCCGAGGGGCTTTTTCTCCTCCTCCTCGGGGGCGGCTTTTTCCTCCGGGTGCTCAGGTCCGCGGAGGCCGCCCTCGCCAGGCCCCAAGGAAGTCCCGGAAGCGGGGGCGGGCCAGGGCCTGGATCTCCTTAAGCCGGGCCCGGGCCCGCTCCTGGCCCAGCCGGTAGACCAAAGGGAGCTTCTCGTGGTCAAAGGTGTCTATGGGGGCAGGGGGGTCCAGGCGGAGGACCAGGTCCGCCTCCTTTAGGGCCTCCTCCTTAAGCCTTCTCCGGCTTGCCTCCCCCGCCAGGAGGGCGGCCTCGAGGGCCGTCCTTGGCCCCTCCTTGGGGGGCGGGTTGGACACGTCCACCGCCACCACCCTGGGGAAGAGGGCCTTGGCAGCCCGCACGGGCACCTTCTCCGCCACGTCCCCGTCCACCAGGAGGCGGCCTTCCCACTCCACCGGGGGGAAGAGGCCGGGGATGGCCATGCTGGCCAGCACCGCCCGCCACACCGGGCCTTCCCTCAAGACCACCCCCTCCCCCGTGAGGAGGTCCGCGGCCTGGAGGGCCAAGGGGATGGGGCTTTCCTCCAGACGGGCCTCTCCGAAAAGCGCCCTAAGCCCCGCCTCCACCCGCTCCCAGCCCACCAGGTGGGGCCTTCGCAGGGCGGTGAAAAGGCGGGCCAGGGCCCTGAGGCTTCCCGCCTTCTTCAGGGCGGCCACCTCCTGGTCAAAGATGGCCTCCTGGATGCGGAAGGGGTCCTTGTGGCCGAAGGCCCAGGCCGCGGCGGCCAGGGCCCCCGCGGAGCTTCCCGAAAGGGCGCGGATGGGAATCCCGGCCTCCTCCAGGACCTTAAGAACCCCCAGGTGGGCGTAGCCGCGCACGCCGCCCCCGCCCAGGGCCAGAGCAACACCCCGCATAGCGAAAGCCTACCCCGAAGGGCAGGCTCCAAGCCCTCAGTACCCGAGGCCGAGCTCCTGGGCCTCCTCCACCAGCTCGTCCAGGATGCGGCGCCCCCGCGCCTTGCTCCGCTCCTGGTAGGCCAGAAGGTCGGCGGCCTTGATCCGACGGTGGGTCCCCACCTTGCGGTAGGGGATCTCTCCCCTTTCCAAGAGCTGGATGAGGTAGGGACGGGACACCCCGAGAAGGTCCGCGGCCTCTTGGGTGGTGAGCTCGGCCTCGAGGGGCACCAGGACCACCGGCTGGCCCGCCAAGAGAGGCTCCAGGAGCTCCCGCAATAGCCCCGCCAACCCGGGGGTTAAGGGGATGATGGTTTGATCCACCCGCAGAAAGGCCCCTGGGCGCAACCCTCCAAGAAGCGCCCGGGCTTCTTCCTGAAGTTCGGGGGTCAGCTGAACAGGCCGCATACCTGCCTGTAGGGTAGCAGACAAACGAAATAAACGCAAGACCGGTTAGAGGTGGGGCCTGAAGGAACGGAGTAGGGCGGCAAACCTTCCCAGGCCGGCTCGCTCCAAGGCGCGAATATAGCCTTCGGGATCCAGAGGCGGATTCTTAAGGCGTTCCCGGATCCGCTTAAGGGCGGAAAGCAAGGGTTCCGGTAAGGCGTTATGCCGGATTAGGCCTTCGGCTAGCTCCACCAGATACTCATCGGGGTGCCATGCGGAAAGATCAAAACGCCCTAGGGTTTCCTCAGGGAAATCGGCCAGGTTGAAAGTGAGTATGGCCTCCGCCCCACCGTGAAAAGCGGCAGCCACCACATGAGCGTCGTGGGGATCGGGCAAGGAAACCTGCCCTATGAGGAACTCGTACCCCTCCACTAGGGGTTCCTGGGCCGCCAACGCCTCCGCCATCTTCCCTGGCGTTTGCCGCAAGCGTGCCCTCTGTTCCTCGGAAAGATGTGGCCTATCCTCCAAAAGGCGCCTGAGCCACTCCTCCTGCACCTCAACGCTCCACTTGAGGCGCACCACCCCCTCCAAGGCCAGTTCCACAAAGATGTCCCGGATCTGGGCGGGGTAAAGGACACAGGCATCCAGGAACAGGACTCTGGGAAGCCCCATGGACTTACAATAGCCCCATGCGGCCCGACCTTAAGAAGGTGCCCGGGGTCCTAGGGGAGATCGCCCGGAAAAGGCTCGCCGAGGTGCGCCCCTACCCTCTGCCCCCTCCGCCCCCCGTACCCTCCTTCCGGGAAGCCCTTTTGGGCCCCGGCCTTTCCGTCATCGCGGAGATCAAGAAGAAAAGCCCCTCCCAAGGGCCCATCCGCGAGGTGGACCCCCTGGAGGCCGCCTTGGCCTACGCCCGGGGCGGGGCCAGGGCCCTAAGCGTCCTCACCGAGCCCCACTGGTTCGGAGGGAGCCTGGAAGACCTGGTGCGGGCCCGGGGGGCGGGCCTTCCCCTCCTGCGCAAGGACTTCGCGGTGGACCCCTTCATGCTGGAGGAGGCCCGGGCCTTCGGGGCCAGCGCCGCCCTCCTCATCGTGGCCCTCCTGGGGGAAGAGACGGGGGCCTACCTGGAAGAGGCGCGGAGGGTGGGCCTGGACGCCCTGGTGGAGGTGCACACGGAACGGGAGCTGGAGGTGGCCCTCGAGGCCGGGGCGGAGATCCTAGGGGTGAACAACCGCGACCTCCACACCCTCGCCATAGACCTCACCACCGCCCCCCGCCTGGGTCGCCTGGCCCGGAAGCGGGGGTTTTCCGGCATCCTGGTGGCCGAGTCGGGCTACCGCACGGGGGAGGAGCTAAGGGCGCTGGAGGGGCTTTTTGACGCGGTCCTCATCGGTACAAGCCTCATGGAAGCAAAGGACCTAGAAGGCGCCTTGAAGGGGCTTCTCAGCGGGGTTTAGGATAGGCCCATGAAGCTGATCCCCGCGGTGGACCTCCTGGGGGGAAAGGCCGTGCGCCTCTACGAGGGGCGCCCCGAGGCGGCCACGGTCTACGGGGACCCCCTGGAGGCCGCCTTGCGCTGGCAGGAGGAAGGGGCGGACCTCCTCCACCTGGTGGACCTGGACCGGGCCCTGGGCCGGGGGGACAACCGGGAAGCCCTCCGCACCATCGCCCGGCACCTCCGGATCCCCTTCCAGGTGGGGGGCGGGATCCGCTCTCTGGAAACTCTACAAGAAGTTCTGGACCTTGGGGCCCACCGGGCCGTGGTGGGCACGGTGGCGGTGAAGGACCCTGGCCTCCTGGAAAGGATGCTGGCCCTGGCTGGCCCCAAGCGGCTGGCCCTGGCCCTGGACGCCCGGGGGCTTAGGGTGGTGGTCTCGGGCTGGCAGGAGGAGGTCCCCCTTTCCGCCTTGGACCTCCTGGGGCGCTGGGCAGGGATGGGGGTGAGGACGGTGATCTACACCGACGTGCGCCGGGACGGAACCCTGAAAGGGCTGGACCTGGAGGTGGTGGCCCAGGTGCGGGCGGCCTGGCCCCACGAGCTCATCGTAGGGGGCGGGATTGGAAGCCCCGAGGACCTGGAGGGCCTAAAGGCCTTGGGGGTGGAGGGGGCCCTTTTGGGCAAAGCCCTCTACGAGGGACGGGTCAGCTTAAGGAGGGCGGGGTGAACCTCCTCCACTGGCTCCTTCTCCTCACAAGCCTCCTGGTGGGGGGGTTTGCCCTCTACCTCCACCTGGCCCTGCCCTTTCTGGACCTCCCCACCCCCTTCGGCCCCTGGCCCCTGAGCCTGGCCCTCCCTGCGGCCTACGCCCTGGGCCTTCTCCTCTCGGGGCTTTACGCCCTGGCCTTTTCCCTCAAGGCCTACGGGGAAAAGCGGGGGCTCCTCCGGGAGATCCGCCGCCTGCAGGAGGAGGTGAACGCCCTGAAGCGGGCGCGGATTGAGGAGATCCCCCGCATCCCCGACCGGGACGAGGCATGAGCCGCCTTCGCTGGCGCTTTACCCCCCTCCCCCCCGTGGAGGCCTGGCGGGAGGCCATGGTCCGCTTCGGGGTGGGGCCGGAGGCCGCCCTCGCCTACCTCCTCCGGGGCTTTAGGGCCCCTGAGGACCTTACCCCTCCCCTATACCGCCTCCCCCTGAAGGGCCTGGAGGAAGGAGCGGCCCTCCTGGAGCGGGCCATCCGGGAAGGAAAGCGCATCCGCATCCACGGGGACTACGACGCGGACGGGCTCACGGGCACGGCCATCCTCCTCAAGGGCCTAAGGGCCTTAGGGGCCGAGGTCCACCCCTTCATCCCCCACCGGCTGGAGGAGGGGTATGGGGTCCTGCCCGAACGGGTGCCCGAGCACCTGGAGGCCGCGGAGGTCTTCGTCACCGTGGATTGCGGCATCGCCAACGTGGCGGAACTCGCCGAGCTTGTGGAAAACGGGGTGGAGGTCCTGGTCACGGACCACCACACCCCAGGCCCCACCCTCCCCCCAGGCGTCCTGGTCCACCCCGCCCTCTCCCCTGGGCTCGGGGAGCACCCCACGGGGGCCGGGGTGGCCTTCCTCCTCCTCTGGGCCCTCCACGAGCGCCTGGGCCTTCCCCCGCCCCTCCCCATGGCCGACCTGGCCGCGGTGGGCACGGTGGCCGACGTGGCCCCCCTTACGGGCTGGAACCGGGCCCTGGTGAGGGAAGGCCTCCTTCGCCTTAAGGCCTCGGCCCACGTGGGCCTAAGGGCCCTGGCGGAGGCGGTGGGGTTCACGGGGAAGGCGGTGGAGGTGGCCTTCCGCATCGCCCCCCGCATCAACGCGGCAAGCCGCCTGGGCCAGGCGGAGGTAGCCTTAAGGCTCCTCCTTACCGAGGACGAGAGGGAGGCGGAGGCCCTGGTGGCCGAACTCCACCGCCTCAACAGCCAGCGCCAGCGCATAGAGGAGGAGATGCTGGCCCGCCTCCTCCCCCAGGCGGACCCCGAGGAGCCAGCCATCGTCCTCCTGGACGAGGAAGGCCACCCCGGGGTCATGGGCATCGTGGCGAGCCGGATCCTCGAGGCCACCCTCCGCCCGGTCTTCCTGGTGGCGGGGGGGAAGGGGAGCGTGCGGAGCCTGCCCCCGGTGAGCGCGGTGGGGGCCCTGAGGGAGGCGGCGGACCTCTTAAAGCGCTTCGGCGGGCACCGGGAGGCCGCAGGCTTTGCCCTGGACGAGGCCCTCTTCCCCGAGTTCAAGCGGAGGATCCAGGCCTACGCCGCCCGCCACCCCGCGCCCCTTAAGGAGGTGGAGGTCCTGGGGCCCCTCCCTCCCCTTTCCGAACTCCCCGCCCTCCACCGGGCCCTGGAGGCCCTGGAGCCCTTCGGGCCGGGGAACCCCGAGCCCCTCTTCCTCCTCTCGGGAGAGGCGGAGGAGGTGCGCACCCTGGGGGAGGGCCGGCACCTGGCCTTCCGGGTAGAGGGGGTGCGGGCGGTGGCCTGGCGGCAGGGGGAACGGGCCCTTAAGGGCAGGGTGGGGGCCGCGGTCCTCCTCACGGAAAACCGCTGGAACGGCACCGTGAGCTATGAGGCCCAGGTGGCGGCCTTCCTCGAGGAAGAGGCCCTTTGGGCGGAGGGGGAGGCCTGGGCCCACCCCATCCCCCTCCCCGAGGCCCTAGGGCGGGCCCGGCTGGGGGAAGGGGTCTACGTCCCCGAGGAGAACCCCGAGGGCCTGGCCTACGCCCGGGCCCAGGGCTTCCGCCTGGAGCCTCCCGAGCGCGCAGGGCTCTGGCTCGGCCTTCCCCCCTACCCCGCAAGGCGGGAGGGGGTGCGGGTGGCCCTGGGGCGGGAGAGCCGGGCCCGGCTCTTAGGGGAAAAAGACCCCTTGGCCCAGGCCCTCATCCGAAGGCTCCTTTTGGCCTACGACCTGCCCCACGCAGGGCTTTTCAGCGAGGCCTTGGCGCGGTACTGGGAGGTGAAGCGTGTACAGGCAACCTAGGGAGGCCCTCGAGGCCCGCATCTACACCCAGGCCTACCGGATCTACGGCCTGATCCACCTGGTGCCAGGCACCGGCACCGCGGACCTCCTGAACGGGGAAAAGCTCTACCTGCCCGTAACCGGGGCCCTCATCTACACCCCGGGCTTCCGCCACCCCCCGGAGGCGGGGGAGCTCAAGGGGAGCACGGGCTTCCTCGCCCTACGCAAGGAAAGGATCCAGTGGGTGGCGGGGGGCAAACCCGCCCAACCCCGCACCAGCCCCGCCCTCTTGGAAGAGCGACGCCTCGCCTTTCTCTTCGGGGACTACCTCCTCTCCGGGCGGCTCCAGGTGCCCAAGGGGGTGAGGCTTTCGGACTACCTTTCCCAGACCAAGCCCTTCCAGACCCTCTTGGAGGCGGGGCTTTACCTCCTACTGCCGGACCGGCCCATCGTGGACCTCGCCCCCCTGGAGCGCTTCCCCTTCGTGACCGTGAACCTGCGGGAGGCCGAGGCCATCGCCGAGGCCCCCGGGGAGGGGCACGACCCCCGGCTCACCCTATTTGGCTGAGGGCCTCCCGGATGCGGCGGATCTGGTCCAGGTTCTCCCTAAGCCTCGCCTCCTCCGCCTCCACCACCTCTTTCGGGGCCTTTTCCCGGAAGCCGGGGGCGGAAAGCTTCTTTTCGCTCCGCTCCGCCAAGGCGAGGAGCTCCTTCAGGCGCTTCTCCTGGCGGGCCTTCCAGACCGCCACGTCCAAAAGCCCCTCCAGGGGCATGCGCACCGTGATCTTGGGCTCGGCCCGCACCAGGGCCCTTTCGGGCTTTTCCGAAATAAGCTCCGCCCGGGCCAGGAAGCGGAAGACCTCCAGGTTCTCCAGCACCGGCCCCACCTCCCCCTCCAGGTGGACCCGCACCTCCTGGCCCGGCGCAAGCCCGGCCTCCGCGCGGAGGGCCCGCACCCCCGTGACGGCCTGCCTCAAGGCCTCGAAGCGGGCCTCGGCCTCAAGGTCCTCCCCCCCCGCCTCGGGCCAGGGCTCCAGGGCGAGCTCCTCCCGCCCGGTGAGGGCCTGGTGGAGCTCGCTGGTGAGGAAGGGCATGAAGGGGTGGAGGAGCTTGAGGAGGGTCTCCAGGGCCCCTTCCAGGGTCCTTAGGGTGTGGGCGTTCCCTGCCCTAAGGGCCGGTTTGCTGGCCTCCAGGTACCAGTCACAGAACTCGCTCCAAACCAGCTCGTACACCGCCCGGGCCGCCTGGGCCAGGTCCAAGGCCTCGTAGAGGGCGGTGACCTCCCGCACCCCCCGGGCCAGGCGGCTCGTCATCCAGCGGTCGGCCAGGGTGGGCTCGTCCCCTTCAGCCCGGAAGCCCTCCCGGGCCAGGAGGACGAAGCGGGCGGCGTTGTAGAGCTTGTTGGCGAAGTTCCGGGCCATCTCCAGCCAGCGGGGGTCCAGCCGGATGTCCTGCCCCCCCGTGGCCAGGTAGGCCAGGGCGAAGCGGAGGGCGTCGGCCCCGTAGCGCTCCACCATCTCCAAGGGGTCAATGACGTTCCCCTTGGACTTGGACATCTTCTGCCCCTTCTCGTCCAGGACCAGGCCGTGGAGGAGGACGGTCTTGAAGGGCCTCTCCCCCCGGAAGTGGTAGCCCGAGACCTCCATGCGGGAAACCCAGAGGAAGAGGATGTCGTACCCCGAGACCAAGACATCCCCGGGGTAGAAGGCCTTCAGGTCCTCCGTCTCCTCGGGCCAGCCCAGGGTGGAAAGGGGCCAGAGGGCAGAGGAGAACCAGGTGTCAAAGACGTCCTCATCCCGCTTGAGGTTTGCGCTTCCGCAGTGGGCGCAGTGGGTGGGGTCTTCCAGGTAGCGCTCGGGGAGGGGCACGGTCACCCCCCCGCAGTCCCCGCAGTACCAGGCGGGGATCTGGTGCCCCCACCAGAGCTGGCGGGAGATGTTCCAGTCCCGGACGTTTTTGAGCCAGTCCAGGTTGACCTTCTTCCAGCGCTCGGGCACGAAGGCGATCTCCCCCCGCTCGAGGCCCCCGATCACCTTCTCCGCCAGGGGGCGCATGGAAAGCCACCACTGGGGGAAGATGGCGTACTCAATGGGGGTGCCGCAGCGGGAGCAGGCGGCCATGCCGATGGTGTACTCCTCCTCCTTGAGGAGGTGGCCCGCCTCCCGGAAGAGCTCCACCGCCTTCTTCCGGGCCTCAAAGCGGTCCAGGCCCCTCAAGGGCTCAGGCACCCTCTCCCCCACCATGCGCCCCGAAAGGTCGATGACCGAAACCGGCTCCAGGCCGTGCCGCTCGCCGATCTCGTAGTCCAGGGGGTCGTGGGCGGGGGTGACCTTGAGGGCCCCGGTGCCGAACTCCTTTTCCACCGCAGCGTCGGCCAGGATGGGGATCCAGATCCCCGTGAGGGGGATGCGCGCCTTCTTCCCGATGAGGTGACGGTAGCGCTCGTCCTCCGGGTGGACGGCGATGGCCTGGTCGGCGAAGACCGTCTCCGGGCGCACGGTGGCGATGGCGATGGCCTCGCCCCCCTCCACCTCGTAGCGGAGGGTGTAGAGCCGGCCCGGGGTGGGCTCGGTCTCCACCTCCAGGTCCGAGAGGGTGGTCTCGCACCGGGGGCACCAGTTCACCAGGCGGGGGGCCCGGTAGGCCAGGCCCTCGTGGTAGTAGCGGCTGAAGGCGTAGCGCACCGCCCGGGAGCGCTTTTCGTCCATGGTGAAGGCCTCCCGGCTCCAGTCGGCGCTGGCCCCAAGCCGCTTGAGCTGCTCCAGGATCCGCCCCCCGGACTCCTCCTTCCACCGCCAGACCCGTTTTAAAAACTCCTCCCGGCCCAGGTCGTGGCGGGTCTTGCCCTCCTTGAGGAGGAGCCTTTCCACCACCACCTGGGTGGCGATCCCGGCGTGGTCCGTGCCGGGGAGCCAGACCGCCTCATAGCCCCGCATGCGCTTGTAGCGGATGAGGGCATCCTGGAGGGTGTTGTCCAGGGCGTGGCCCATGTGCAGGGAGCCGGTGACGTTGGGCGGGGGCATGAAGATGACGAAGGGGGTCTTGCCGCTTTTGGGGTCCGCCACGAAGGGGCGCTCCGCCCAGCGCCGGGCCCATTTGGGCTCCACGGTTTGGGGATCGTAGGCCTTGGGTAGGTCCATCCTGGTCTCCTACTTTACCCAAAGGCCCTAGCGGCCCGCCACCTTGAGCCGCCTTTCCAAGGCGTTGGTGAAGAAGGTGAGGACGGTGGTGAGGAGGAGGTAGATGGCGGCCACGGCCAGGTAGACCTCCACCGGGCGGAAGGTGGCGGAGATGACCCGTTGCCCCGAAAGGGAAAGCTCCGCCAGGGTGATGACGCTGGCCAGGGAGGAGTCCTTGAGGAGGGCCACCACGTTGTTCACCAGGGGGGGGACCACGATCCTCAGGGCCTGGGGGAGGATGACGAAGCGCAGGGTGTCCACCGGGGAGAGCCCCAAGGACCAGGCGGCCTCCCACTGCCCCCGGGGGATGGCCTGGATGCCGGCCCGCACCACCTCCGCGTTGTAGGCCCCCACGTTGAAGGAAAGGGCGATGAAGGCCGCCCAGTAGGGGGTGAGGACGGCCTGGGCCTCGGGCCAGAGGGGCCTCAGGAGGAGGGGGAGGGCGTTGTAGGCGAAGAGGATCTGGACGAGCAGGGGGGTGCCCCGGGTCACCCAGATGTAGAAGGTGGCGGGGAGGCGCACCCAGGGCCTCGAGGACAGGCGGAACATCCCCGCGAAGACCCCGATGATGAGCCCGGCGAGCCCCGAGATGAGGGTGAGCTTCAGGGTGATCTCCGCCCCTAAAGCCATGGCCCCCGCGGCGGAGGCCGCCCGCTCGGGGCCGAAACCCGTGAGGAGGAAGTAGCGTTCCAGGAGAAGGCCCAACAGGGCGAAAAGCCCCAGGTACCCCAGAACCAGGAGCCCAAGGAAGAGAAGCCAGCGCAAGGGGCGCATGCCAGCGAGGTGCTTTCCCATTGAGATCTACCAAACGAGGCCGAAGGCGCCTTCGGGGTGCTCAAAGGAGGGGTGCCCTCGGTGGGCACCCCCAACGGCCTAAGGGGCCTTTACCGGCACCGCACGTCCTCCCCGAACCACTTCCCGCTGATCCTGGCGTAGGTGCCGTCTTTCATGAGGTCGGAAAGGGCCTTGTTGAGGGCCTCCAGGACGGTCTTGTTCCCCTTGGCCACCGCCATGGCCACCTTCTCCTGGAAGACCAGCTCCCCAAGCTGCAAGGTGCCCTCCAGCTTCCTCTCCTTGATGGCCTCCTTGGCCACGAAGCGGTCGGTGATCCAGGCGTCCAGACGGCCCGCCAGGAGGTCCTGGAGGGCGTCGGGGTCCTTCTGGTAGGTGCGGACCTCCTTCACCCCGGGGATCTTCTGGGCGGCCTCCATGTAGGTGGTGCCCACCTGGACCCCCACCACCTTGCCCTGGAGGTCCTTGGCCGTCTTGGGGCCGCCCTTCTTGCTCACGATGATCCCGCCCGTGCAGTAGTGGGGGTTGGTGAAGTCCACGGCCTTGGCCCGCTCCTCGGTGATGCCGTGGGAGGCGATGACGAAGTCAAACCGCCCCTGGTTGAGCTGGATGAGGAGGGTGTCAAAGGACTGGGCGATCCAGCGGGGCTTGAGGCCGAGCTTTTGGGCGATGGCGTTCCCCAGGTCTATTTCAAAGCCCGTGAGCTGGTTCTTCTCGTCAAAGTAGTTGAAGGGGGGGAAAGCCCCTTCCGTGCCGATGCGGATCTCCCCGGAACGCTTGATCTGGTCCAGGGTGCGCACCTGGCCCAGGGCCAGGCCGAGGGCTAATACCCCTTTACGTAGATTCCTTCACCCTAGGCCACCAGTGAAAGAGGGTATGCCTGCGCACCGTGGCTGGGTCCTCCTCAAGGGTCCGGCACCGCTCGGCCACCACCCCCATCATCTCCTCCAGGGTCGCAAAGTACCGGTTGGCCACCGCCTCGTTCACCAACGGCCACACCCGCTCCGCCGGTTGCAGCTCAGGACTGTAAGGTGGCAGAAAGACCAAGCGGATCCCCTCCGGTACCTCCAACCGCCCAG
>NZ_KB890622.1 GCF_000373145.1 Thermus oshimai DSM 12092 | reverse complement strand
TGGGCTTGGCCCCGGGGTTCCTGTGGCGGAAATCGGCCAGAGCCCCCGGTCCCCCCTCGTTATACCGTTTGACGGTGGCGTGGACCCAGCGAGGGGTGTGGCCGGTGAGCTCGGCGATCTCCCGGGCTCCCAGGCCCCGCTTGGCGTGGTAGACCGCCAGAAACCGCAGGCGGGCCACCGGGTCCTTCTCCTTCTTCACCCTCTCCTTGAGCTCCTGGAAGGTGAGGTGGTCAGCAACCGTCATGAAAGAAGGATACTATGGAAAAGGGTATTAACCGTCCCCTTTACCATTTTCTCCTCCCCGAGCCCCTCCGCTCCGCCTCAGCGGAGGGGCTCCTTGTCACCCAGATCCAGTCGGCCCTCCAGGAGGTCCAGGACCACCCGGCGGGGGATCACCAAACGGCGTCCCAGCCGGAATCCAAACCGCCTCGCCAGTTCGTAGGCCGTTTCACGGCCCACGACCCCCCGGAGGAGCTGCTGTAGCTGCTGTACGGTTACCAGAGCCGGTAGTTCCTGTAGGTTCCGTTCCATACATCCAACAATTTGGCGTCGACAACGCCAGAGATCGACGCCGCAGTTACAATTGGTGGGGTCTGTAATGCAAAAATGCCGGTTTGCGTCCCTTTTGATCCAGTGCTAACGGCTTGCCGGACTAACGACACCTGTCTTCGGAGCTAGATCAACGTTCCCTCCGCTGCTAGACCAGAGGGGTCTTGCTACCATAAAGGTATGCCAAGGGGAGAAAACCTGGAGCGGGTCCGTCCCCCCAAGGAGCGCCGGGCCGCCCTGCTGGGGGTGGAGCTCCTGGCCCCCGGGGAGGGGCGGATGGCGGTGAGCGTGCGGGGGCCCAAGGGGGCCCTGGAGGTCTTCAAGGCCCTGCCCGCCAAGGAAAGGGGGCGGGTGGTGGTGGCGGGGCTTAAGGCCCTGGGACTGTGGGAGGAAGGGGATGGGGAGGAAGCGGGGCAACGGTAGCGGCTCGGTGAGCTACCACGCGGCCAAGGGCAAGTGGCGGGCGGAGGTGCGCTGGGTGGACCCCTCCACGGGCCGGGTGCGGAGCGTAACCCGCTACGCCCCCACCCGCAAGGAGGCGGAGACCCTGTTGGCGGAGCTCCTCCTGCAGAGGGGGCGGGGCCTCCTGCTGGAGCCCGACAGGACCACCCTGCGGGACTGGGCCCAGCGCTGGCTCCAGCGCAAGGCCCGGGAGGTGAAGCCCAAGACCCTCCTCCTCTACACGGACGAGCTGGCCCTGGCCCTGCCCAGCCTGAAGAACCCCAAGGCCCGGGACCCCCTGGGCTCCAAGCCCCTCCAGAAGGTCCGGCCCGCCCACATCCAGGAGGTCCTAGACGCCCTCCTGGAGCGGTACAGCCCCCGCACGGTGCGCAAGGTGCGGGAGCGGCTGAGGGCGGTGTTCCAGGAGGCCCTGGCCCTGGAGATGGTGGCCAGGAACCCTGTGGACCCGGTACGGGTCAAAGGCGGGGAGCCCTCCCGGCCCAGGGGGCGGGCCCTGGAGCTGGGGGAGGTGGCCGCCCTCCTGGAGGCCCTGGAGGTCCACCCCGACCCCCGCACCGCCCTGGCCCTCAGGCTCTGCCTGGCCTGCGGCCTCAGGAGGGGGGAGGTGCTGGGCCTGAAGTGGGAGGACCTGGACCTGGAGGCGGGCACCCTCACCGTGCGCCGCACGGTGGGGGTCATCCGGGGAAAGGGGGTGGTGGGAACCCCCAAGACGCAGAGGGCCTACCGGACGGTCCCCATCCCCCACGCCACCCTGCTCCGGCTCCGGGGCTACCGGGACTGGCTTCTGGCCAAGGGGGTGGCCCCGGAGGACCTACCGGAGCTTTGGGTCTTCCCCGGCAACGACCCCTCAAGGCCCCTGGACCCCAACACCCTGAACCACACCCTGCGCCGCATCGCCCAGCGGCTGGGCCTGCCGCCCCTCCGGGTGCACGACCTGCGCCATAGCTACGGCTCCCACCTCCTGGCCAACGGGGCTCCCCTGGAGGTGGTGGCGGAGCGCATGGGCCACGCCAGCCCCACCATCACCCTGGGCATCTACCGGCACGTCCTGGAGCACGAGCGCCAGGGGTGGGTCCTGGACCCCGAGGACCTTCTCCGGGCCCCGGGGAGGGCCAGGGCATGAGGCGGGAAAACCTGCAAGGGTTGCAGTCTGGGTCCGGGTTGCGGTCCGCGTTGCGGTCCAAAGGCAAAACCCACCCCCGGGTGAGGGTGGGTTTTGCCGTCCTGGACTTGGTGGAGCGGGGGGGATTTGAACCCCCGTCCTCCCGCTTGCAAGGCGGGTGCTCTCCCTCTGAGCTACCGCCCCAAGCCTAGGAGAGTATAGGCCAAAGGGGGGGCTTACGTAAAGGCATAAGGGGCCCTATAATCGGAAGGGTGTGCCGGACCAGCCCTCGGGCAGGGGAAGGTCCCTTGGGAAAGAGGCCGGCGCACCGGAAACGCCAAGCCCAACCTTCCCCGATGGGAGGATTATGCCTGTAGAGATCAGCGTAAAGGAGCTCCTGGAGGCCGGGGTCCACTTTGGCCACGAGCGCAAGCGTTGGAACCCCAAGTTCGCCAAGTACATCTACGCGGAGCGCAACGGCATCCACATCATTGACCTCCAGAAGACCATGGTGGAGCTGGAGCGCACCTTCCGCTTCCTCGAGGACCTCGCCATGCGCGGGGGCACGGTCCTCTTCGTGGGCACCAAGAAGCAGGCCCAGGACATCGTGCGCATGGAAGCGGACCGCGCGGGGATGCCCTACGTGAACCAGCGCTGGCTGGGCGGCATGCTCACCAACTTCCGCACCATCTCCGCCCGGGTGCAGCGCCTGGAGGAGCTGGAGGCCCTTTTCGCCTCCGAGGAGATCAACGAGCGCCCCAAGAAGGAGCAGGTGCGCCTGAAGCACGAGCTGGAGAGGCTACAAAAGTACCTCTCGGGCTTCCGCCGCCTAAAGCGCCTTCCCGACGCGGTCTTCGTGGTGGACCCCACTAAGGAGGCCATCGCGGTTAGGGAGGCCCGCAAGCTCTTCATCCCCGTGGTGGCCCTGGCGGACACGGACTCCGATCCCGAGCTGGTGGACTACATCATCCCCGGCAACGACGACGCCATCCGCTCCATCCAGCTCATCCTCTCCCGGGTGGCGGACCTCATCATCCAGGCCCGGGGTGGGGTGGTGGAGCCCTCCCCCTCCCTAGCCCTGGTGGAGGAGGCGGAGCGGCAGGAAATGTTGGCTTCCGGGGATGAGGAGGTGGAAGCGTGAGCCAGGTGGAGATCATCAAAAAGCTCCGGGAAGCCACCGGGGCGGGCATGATGGACGTGAAGAAGGCCCTGGAGGACGCGGGCTGGGACGAGGAAAAGGCGGTCCAGCTCCTAAGGGAGCGGGGGGCCATGAAGGCCGCCAAGAAGGCGGACCGGGAAGCCCGGGAGGGGGTCATCGGCCACTACATCCACCACAACCAGCGGGTGGGGGTCCTGGTGGAGCTCAACTGCGAGACGGACTTCGTGGCCCGGAACGAGCTCTTCCAGAACCTAGCCCGGGACCTCGCCATGCACATCGCCATGATGAACCCCCGCTACGTCTCCGCCGAAGAGATTCCCCAGGAGGAACTAGAAAAGGAGCGCCAGATCTACATCCAGGCGGCTCTGAACGAGGGCAAGCCCCAGCAGATTGCGGAGAAGATCGCCGAGGGGCGCCTGAAGAAGTACCTGGAGGAGGTGGTCCTCCTGGAGCAGCCCTTCGTGAAGGACGACAAGGTCCGGGTGAGGGACCTCATCCAGGAGGCCATCGCCAAGATCGGGGAAAACATCGTGGTGCGGCGCTTCTGCCGCTTTGAGCTGGGGGCGTAGGCCATGCGCGCGTCCGGGGCCCTAACCCTTTAGGGCCCCGGTTTTTCCTGCCATGCGGTACAAACGGGTTCTCCTCAAACTTTCGGGTGAGTTCCTCACCCAAAACGGCTTCGGCATAGAGCCCGAGGCCACCCAGGCCCTGGCCCGGGAGATCAAGGCGGCCTACGAGACGGGGGTGCAGCTGGCCATCGTCATTGGGGCGGGGAACCTCTGGCGGGGGGCCAGGCAGGGGGTGGGGATGGACCGGGCCACCGCGGACTACATCGGGATGCTGGCCACCATCATGAACGCCCTGGCCCTGCAGGACGCCCTCGAGGCCCTGGGGATCCCCACCCGGGTCCAGACCGCCCTCACCATCACCCAGGTGGCCGAGCCCTACATCCGCCGCCGGGCCCTGAGGCACCTGGAAAAGGAGCGGATCGTCATCTTCGGCGGGGGGACGGGAAACCCTTTCTTCTCCACGGACACCGCCGCCGCCTTAAGGGCGCTGGAGGTGGGGGCGGAGGTGGTCCTCATGGCCAAGAACAAGGTGGACGGGGTGTATTCCGACGACCCCCGGAAGAACCCCAACGCAAAGCGCTTTGACGAGCTCACCTACATGGAGGTCCTGAACCGGGGCCTTCAGGTCATGGACCCCACCGCCATCACCCTGTGCATGGAGGCGGGCCTTCCCATCGTGGTCTTTGACATCTTCAAACCCGGCGCCCTGGTGGGTATTATCCAGGGGGAAAAGGTGGGAACCCTCATCCACCCGTAAGGAGGGCACCATGACGCTGAAAGACCTGTACGCGGAAACCCGAGCCCACATGCAAAAGAGCCTCGAGGCCCTGGAACATAACCTGGCGGGCCTGCGCACCGGACGGGCCAACCCCGCCCTGCTCCTGCACCTCAAGGTGGAGTACTACGGCACCCACGTGCCCCTCAACCAGATCGCCACGGTCACCGCCCCGGACGCCCGCACCCTGGTGGTCCAGTCCTGGGACCAGAACGCCCTCAAGGCCATTGAGAAGGCCATCCGGGACTCCGACCTGGGCCTGAACCCCGCCAACAAGGGGGACGCGCTTTACATCAACATCCCCCCCCTCACGGAGGAGCGCCGCAAGGAGCTGGTGCGGGCGGCCCGCCACTACGCGGAGGAAGGGCGCATCGCCATCCGCAACATCCGGCGGGAGGCCTTGGACACCCTGAAGAAGCTGGCCAAGGAGCTCCACCTCTCGGAGGACGAGACCAAGCGGGCGGAAGGGGAGATCCAGAAGATCACCGACGAGTTCATCGCCAAGGTGGACGCCCTGGCGGAGAAGAAGGAAGCGGAGATCCTTGGCTGATGCAAGGGGTCCCCTTCGCCCCCGGGGGGGGAAGGTGAGGGACGACCTTCCCCTCAGGGTGGTCTCCGCCCTGGTGGGGGCCTCCTTGCTCCTCCTCGTCCTTTGGGCGGGGCTCCCCCTCATCCTCCCCACCCTTCTCCTCCTCCTCTGGATCGGGGGGCTGGAGCTCAAGGAGATGCTGGCCAAAAGGGGCATCGCCCTCCACTTCCCGGGGCTTTTCCTGGGGGGGGTGGTCCTCTACCTCTTCTCCCTTCCCCCTCTCCACTGGCACTTCCCCCAGGTGCCCTGGCGGGAGGTGGCCCTGGGGCTTTTCCTCCTGGGAAGCTTCAGCTTTGAGCTCCTGCAGGGGGCCAACCTCCCCCGCCTGGCCTTCACCCTTCTCGCCTTCCTCTACCTCCCCTGGAACCTGGGCTACGTCCTCCTCCTCCGGGAAACCCCGGACCCCCACCTCGGCCTTTGGATCCTCTCCCTCCCCATCGTGGCCAGCTTCGCCACGGACATCGGGGCCTACTTCGCGGGGCGGTTCTTCGGCCGGAACAAGCTCGCCCCCAGCATCAGCCCGGGCAAGACGGTGGAGGGTTCCCTGGGGGGCATCCTGGTAAGCTTCCTGGCCATGGTGGCCTACACGAGCCTGGTGCGGGAGGTCTTTCCCTTTGGGCTTTTGGAACTCCTCTTCTTCAGCCTCCTCCTTTCCCTGGCGGCCCAACTTGGGGACCTGGCGGAGTCCATGCTGAAGCGCTACTGTGGGGTGAAGGACTCCGGGCGCTTCCTGCCCGGGCACGGAGGGCTTTTGGACCGCATAGACAGCCTCCTCTTCACCTTCCCCCTCACCTACTACCTGGTGGTGCTCTTCACATGAAACGGGTCGTGGTCTTGGGGTCCACGGGGTCCATCGGCCGGCAGGCCCTGGAGGTCTGCCGCTGGCGGGGCTACCGGGTGGTGGGCCTGGCGGCGGGAAAGAACCTGGAAGTTCTCCTACCGCAGATAGAGGAGTTCCAACCCCTTCTGGTGGCCGCAGACGAAAGCCTCCACGCGGAGCTTAAGGCCCGCTTTCCCGGTCTGAGGCTGGGTAGCCCCGAGGAGGTGGCGGCCCTCGAGGCGGAGGTGGCGGTGGCCGCCATCCCGGGCCTGGCGGGGCTTCCCCCCACCCGCGTGGCCGCCCGGACGGGGAAGCGCATCGCCCTGGCCAACAAGGAGGCCATGGTGGCCGCGGGGCCCCTTCTTTGGCAGGAGGTGGAGGCCCATGGGGCGGAGATCCTCACCGTGGACTCCGAGCACTCCGCCCTTTTCCAGGCCCTTTTAGGGGAAAGGCGGGAGGACGTGGCCGAACTCATCCTCACCGCAAGCGGAGGGCCTTTCCTAAGGGGGCCGGAGGACCTTTCCCAGGTCACCCCGGAGATGGCCCTGGCCCACCCCAGGTGGCGCATGGGCCCCAAGGTCACGGTGGACTCCGCCACCCTCTTCAACAAGGGCCTCGAGGTCCTGGAGGCCAAGGAGCTCTTCCGCTTTCCCCTGGAATGGATCCGGGTCCTGGTCCACCCCGAGGCCTACGTCCACGGCCTGGTGCGCTTTAAGGACGGCAGCCTCAAGGCCCAGCTCGGGCCCACGGACATGCGCCTGCCTATCCAGTACGCCCTCACCCACCCAGGAAGGGCGGAAACCCCCCTCAAGGACCTCCCCCTCCCGGAAACCCTCACCTTCCTCCCCCCGGACACCCGGCGCTTCCCCGCCCTAGAGGTGGCCTACGAGGCGGGCAGGCGGGGGGGCGTGGCCCAGGCGGCGGTCTCGGCTGCGGACGAGGTGGCGGTGGAGGCCTTCCTCGCGGGGCGGATCCCCTTCACCGCCATCCCCAAGGTGCTGGCCCAGGTCCTGGAAAAGGTCCCCAACCTTCCCCTAACATGGGAGAACCTCTTCGCCGTGGACGCCTGGGCCCGGGAAGAGGCCAAGAGGTGGGCATGAGCCTCATCTGGTTTCTGGTCATCGTCGGGGTCAGCGTCTTCGTGCACGAGCTCGGCCACTACCTGGCCGCAAGGGCCCAGGGGGTTCGGGTCAAGGCCTTCAGCATCGGGTTTGGCCCCATCCTCCTGAGGAAAGCGGCCTGGGGCACGGAGTGGCGGCTTTCCGCCATCCCCTTAGGGGGGTACGCGGACATCGAGGGCCTCCTCCCCGAGGAAAAGGGGCGGGGGTACGACGCCCTCCCCTTCCCCGGCAAGCTCCTGGTCCTGGTGGCCGGGGTGTTCATGAACCTCCTCCTGGCCTGGGCCCTCTTGGGCTACCTTTTCAGCGCCCAGGGGGTGCCGGAGGCCACGGGGCGGGCGGCCATCGTGGAGGTCCTGCCCAGGAGCCCCGCGGAGGAGGCGGGGCTAAAGGCGGGGGATATCCTCCTCAAGGTGGACGGCAAGCCCCTTTCCGCGCCCCAAGACATCAACCGGGTGAAGACCCCGGGGGCGCACACCCTTACGGTGCTCCGGGAGGGGCGGGAGGTGGAGCTCTCCCTCACCTGGCGGGAGGGGATGGAGCGGCTTGGGGTGGTCTACCAGCCGGAGGTGCGCTTCCGGCGGGTGGGCTTCCTGGAGGGGGTGGGGCTGGCGGTGGCCCGCTCGGTGCTCTTCCTCCCCCAGATGGTGCGGGCCCTGGTGGGCGGGGTGGTGGGGGCCCTGTCCGGAAACCCGGATAGCGGGGTGGTGGGGCCCGTGGGCCTGGTGGCCGAGGCGGGGCGGGCGGCCAAGGAGGGGCTTTTCCGCCTCATAGAGCTCACCGCGGCCATCAACCTCTCCCTGGCCCTCTTCAACCTCCTCCCCATCCCCGCCCTGGACGGGGGGCGGATCCTCCTCCTCGTCCTGGGCCGCTTCTTCCGCCTGCGCCCAGAGCAGGAGGCCACGGTGCACTACCTGGGCTTCCTCTTCCTCCTCCTCCTCATCCTGGCGGTGACCTTCCAGGACCTACGGAGGCTTCTCGGAGGCTAGGGTGGAGGCCACGGTCCTCATCCCCGCCTACAACGAGGAGGCCACCATCGCGGAGGTGGTGGAGGTGGCGAAGCGGGCCGGCTTCCCCGTGGTGGTGGCGGACGACGGCTCCAAGGACCGCACGGCCGAAGAGGCGGAGCGGGCGGGGGCGGAGGTGGTGCGCCTCCTCCAGAACCGGGGCAAAGGGGGGGCCCTGGCAGAGGGGCTCAGGCGGGTGAGGACCCCCCTGGTCCTCCTCCTGGACGCGGACCTGGTGGGCCTCCACCCCGAGCACCTGAGGGCCCTCCTCGAGCCCGTGGCCCGGGGAGAGGCGGAGATGACCGTGGGGGTCTTCCAGGGGGGGCGGCCCTCCACGGATCTGGCCATGCGCCTCACCCCCTTCCTCTCGGGGCAAAGGGCCTTACGGACGGAGGCCCTCAAAGGGGTGCCGGGCCTCGAGGGCGCCCGCTACGACCTGGAGCTCCTCCTCACCCGCCACGCCAAGGCCATGGGCTGGCGGGTCCGCTACCTCCCCCTAAGGGGGGTGAGCCAGGTGATGAAGGAGGAGAAGCGGGGCCTCCTTGCCGGCCTCCGCCACCGCCTCCGGATGTACGGGGAAATCCTGCGCTACGCCCTTAAAAAGGGCTAAAGCGGAGGAGCTCCACCCAGGAACCCCCCACGCGGAAGGCCACCACCCCCAGGCCCGGGACCAGGTACACCTCCTTAAGCTCCGTCCCCCCCTTCTCCGTGGTGTAGGCCAGGCGGAGGCGCCAGGCGTTGTAGGCCCCGGCCGCCACCCTGAGGCCCTCCAGGCCCTCCACCCGCCAGGAGAGGGCCACCTTTTGGCCCTGGAAGCGGGCGCTCCCGCTATGGGCCTGGCCGGGGTAGGGGCTTTGGGGGTAGAGGAAAAGGGGCGGGTCAAAGGGGAAGTACCCCTTGAGGAGGCCCACCCCCAGGAGGTAGACCCCCTCGGGGGCCAGGCGGAGCCGGTCCTCCCGGAAGACCTCGCCCCCCCGGATGTAGCGGAGCCGGTACTCCCCTCCCCCAGGGAGGAGCTCCTGCAGGGTGCCGTCGGAGTAGGCGTACCGCCCCCCCTTCTGGGGGAGGGGCTGGGCCAGGGCTAGGGCCAGGAGAAGGAGGAAGAGGCCCCTCACTCCGCCTCCCCCAGCTCGTGCCCCCTCTTGGTGGCCGCCTCCACCGCCTCGTAGAAGGCGGCGCGGAGGGCGCGGGCCTCGAGGGCGTGGAGGCCGTGGATGGTGGTGCCCCCCGGGCTTGCCACCTCGTCCTTGAGCTGGGCGGGGTGGCGGCCCTTTAGGAGCTCCCCCGTGGCCGCCAGGGCCTCCGCCGCCAGGCGCAGGGCCAGGGCCCGGGGCATCCCCATCTTCACCCCCGCGTCCGCCAGGGCCTCGGCCACCAGGGCCAGGTAGGCGGGGGCGGAGGCGGACATGGCGGTGAAGGGGTCAAAGAGGTGCTCGGGGATCTCGTACACGTCCCCCACGGTGGCGAAGAGGGCCCGGGCGAAGTCCAGATCCCCCGCCTCCCGGGCCTCGCGGGTGGCGGTGAGGGCGGTGGAGCTCTCCCCGATCACCGCGGCCAGGTTGGGCATGGTGCGCACCACCCGGCGGTTGTCCAGGCGCCGGGCCAGCACCGCGGTGGAGACCCCGGCCATGATGGAGATGTACCCCACCCCCGGGTGGGCCAGGAGGGGGGCCAGGGGGGGAAAGTCCCGGGGCTGGACGGCGAGGAGGACCCGCTCCGCCTGGGCCAGCTCCTCCGGGCGCAAGGGGCGGAGGCCAAAGGGGGCGGCGAGCTCCTGGCTCCGCTCGTAGGTGCGCCCCAAAACCCCCATCTCCTCGGGGGCCAGGAAACCCTTCTCCAGGATGCCCTTGAGGATGCTCTTCCCGAGCTTCCCCAGGCCCACAAAGGCCAGCCTCATAGGCTAAAGTTTAGCCCGCCGGAGCCGGGCGTAGTAGAACCCGTCCAGCCCCCCCAGGGGGGCCACGTAGACCCCAAGCCCCTCCCGAAGGACGGGGAAGGGGCAAGCGAAGGGCTCGAGGGCAAACTCCGGGTGGTCCTGCAAAAAGGCCCGCACCACCCCTTCCCCCTCCTCCTCCGTGAGGGCGCAGACCGCGTAGACCAAAAGGCCCCCCTCCTCCACCGCGGAGGCCGCGGTTTCCAGAAGGGCCCGTTGCAGGCGGGCCATCTCCTTGGGGTCTTCCGGCGAGAGGCGGTAGCGGAGCTCGGGGTGGGTGCGCAAGGTGCCGGTCCCCGTGCAGGGGGCATCCAGGAGGACCTTGGGGGCCTTTTCCCCTAAGGGCGCCCTAAGGTCCTGGGTGCGGTAGGCCACCTTCAGGCCAAGCCGCTCCGCCGTCTTCCGCCCCGCGGCCTGGCGCTTGGGGTTCAGGTCGTAGGAGACCACCTCCGCCCCCCGGGCCGCCAGGTGGAAGGCCTTGAGCCCCGCCCCCCCGCAGAGGTCCAACACCCTCTCCCCCGGCTGGGCCTCCAGAAGCTTTGCGGCGAAGAGGGAGGCGGGGTTCTGGGGCTGGAGGCCCAGGGCGGGAAAGTCCGCCTTGGGGCCGGGCCAGATGAAGCTCTCCGGCAAGGGGCCAGGGGGTAGCCCCTCCACCTCCCGGTAGGCGGTGACGAAAAGGGGCGCGGGCTCGTTCAGGGCCTCGGCGAAGGAAAGGTCTCCGAAGAAGCCCTCCCAGGCCTTAAGGAGCCACTCGGGAAGGGAAAGCCGCACCCATGGGGGGGCCTCCCGGGGGGCCAGGCGGCGGAGGACGGCGTTCACCAGACCGGCCAGGCGGGGGTGGCGGGCCTTGGCCTCCTCCACCCAGGGGTGGACCCGGGCGTGGTCCGCCTTGCCGAGAAGCCACTCCAACGCCCCTAAGCGGAGAACCCAGCGGATGGCCCGAGGAAGCCCCTCGGGGCGGGAAAGGTGGGGCTCCAAGAGGAAATCCAGAAGGTAAAGCCGCCGGAGGGCCCCGTAGACCAGGTGGGTGGCGTAGGCCTTGTCCCGCTCGGGCCAGGGCAGGCGGTCCAAGACCCGGTCCAGAAGGAGCTGGGCCCTGGCCCCCTCCTCCACCTGAAGGAGGAGGTCCACGGCCAGGGCCCTGGGGGTCTTGGGCTTCAAGACTCCAGGGGGTGGGCCTTGATGCTGAACTTCAGGGCGGTCCGCTCCTCGTTCTCCAGGTCCAGCTTGACGAAGGCGGGCTTCACCACCAGGTCGAGGTTGTCGGGGGCGATGTAGCCCCGGGCGATGGCGATGGCCTTCACCGCCTGGTTCACCGCCTGGGGGCCGATGGCCTGGACCTCCACCTCGCCCTTGGTGCGCAAAAGCGCCGCGATGGCACCGGCCACGGAGTTGGGACGGGACTTGGAAGAGACGCGCAACGTTTCCACTTTGACCTCCTAAAGCTCGGAAGGCCACCCCCTTCGGATGGGCGGCTTCAGTCCCATGCTAGGACAAGGGGCAGGAAAAGGCAACTAGAGGGGTTTGATCTCCAGGATGGTGTAGACCTGGGCCCCCCGCTTGCCCTTGATCTCCACCACGTCCCCCACCTTCTTCCCCAAAAGGGCCTGGCCCAGGGGGGACTCGTCGGAGATCTTGCCGCTGAAGATGTCCGCCTCGTGGCTGCCCACGATGGAGAGGGAAAGCCTTTCCCCGGCTTCCGTTTCCAGCTCCACCTGGCAGCCTAGGGCCACGGTCTCGAAGGTGCCGTTCCCCTCCACCACCACCGCCCGGCTGAGGAGGTCCTCCAGCTGGGCGATGCGGGCCTCGTTCTGCCACATGGCCCGCCGGGCCTCGTCGTAGCCGGCGTTTTCCCGCAGGTCCCCCTCCTCCAGGGCCTGTTCAAAGTCCTGGGAGATCTCCTGCCGCTTGACGGTCTTCAGGTGGTTGAGCTCGTCCTGAAGGCGCTTCAGGCCTTCGGGCGTGAGGTAGACGGGCTTCTTCATCCTTCCCTCCAGGGTAAAAACGGGGACCAGCCCCAGGGGGCCTGGGCTGGCAGCGTTAACCAGTATAACAGCGGGGGCGGAAAGCCTCCAGGAGGGGGAGGAGCTCCTTAGGGGGCGGCCCCACGGAAAGGAGGCCCACCCCGCTTCCCGCAAGGAGGAGGGTGCCCCTAAGCTCCTCTGGGCGGAAGAAGCCCGCCCCCACCTCGAGGCCCAAGGCCCGGGCCTTTTCCGCCACCTTGGCCCGGGTGATGCCCTCGAGGCCCCCCAAAAGCACCCAAAGCCGCCCCGTTTGGTAGAGGAGGGGGCTGGTGCGGCTCCCGTCCACCACGTGCCCCGAGGCGTCCAGGAGGAGCCCCTCAAAGGCCCCCGCCCTTTGGGCCTCGAGGAGGGCCAGGCGGTAGGGGAGGTAGTTCCCCGTCTTGTAGGGGGCTAGGTCGGGGTGGACGCGGTAGGCCGTGGGGTGGACCCGCACCCCCTCCCGGTAGGCCTCCGGGGGGGGAGGGGTGTAGGGCCTGGCCTCGGAGAGCCAGACCCCCTCCCCCACGGTGAGGCGGAGGCGGAGGGCGGGGCCTTGGGGGAGGAGGGCCTTTAGGTCTTCCAGAAAGGCCCTATCCCCGGGGTACGGAAGGCCTAAGGCCTCCGCGTGCCGCATAAGCCTAAAGAGGTGCTCCTCCAGCCAAAGGGGCTCGCCCCCTTCCGCGCGCAGGGTGGTGAAGACGCTCACCCCGTGGTAGAGGAGGCTTTCGGGCAGGGGGCCGTCCCAGGGCGCTCCGTTTAATAGCCTCATCCCACCTCCAGAAACCGGGCCAAAAGCTCCATCCCCCAAGGGGAGAGGATGCTTTCGGGGTGGAACTGGACCCCAAAGGCCACCCCCCCGTCCCAGATGGCCATGGGGAGGCCGTCCTCCGTCCAGGCGAGGAGGCGCACCCCCTCAGGGAGGTTCCTTAGGGCCAGGGAGTGGTAGCGGGCGAAGGGAAGGGGGTTGGGGAAGCCCTGGAAAAGCCCCTCCCCCCCGTGAAAGACGGGGTGGGCCTCCCCGTGAACGGGGGGGGCCTGGAAGAGCTCCGCCCCCAGGGCCACCCCCAGGGCCTGGTGGCCCAGGCAGACCCCGAGGAAGGGCACCCCTTCCCTCAAGGCCAGGCGCGTCCAGTCCAGGACCCGGCCCGAGGTGAAGGGGTCCTTGGGGCCGGGGCCCAGGAGGAGGTGGGTGTGGCCCTGTAGCCTCGGGGCCTCCCTCCCGTCCACCACCTCCACCTCCGCCCCCAGGGCCTTCAGGTAGTCCACCAGGTTGTAGCTGAAGGAGTCCCGGTTCTCCACGAAAAGGACCCGGGCCCCAAGGCGCCTTGGGGGCGAGGGGGGGCGCCAGGCGGCGTGGGGCTTGGGGGGGGCCGGGGGGTGGCCCGGCCTCTCCCCCCTTAGGGCCCGGAGGAGGGCCTCCGCCTTGTGCAGGGTTTCCCGGTACTCCGCCTCGGGCCTCGAGGCGATGACCACCCCCGCCCCCGCGGAGAAGTAGAGGGCCTTCCCCACCCGGTAGAAGGAGCGGATGAGGATGTTGAAGTCCGCCCCCCGGCCCGAAACGTACCCCAGGCTTCCCGTGTAGGCCCCCCGGGGGACGGGCTCGAGGTCGCGGATGGCCTCCATGACCGTGGTCTTGGGGGCCCCGGTGATGGTCCCCCCAGGGAAGAGGGCGGCGAAGGCCTCCCCCAAGGAGGCCCGGGTGTACCCCTCCACCTCCGAGACCAGGTGCATCACGTGGGCGTAGCGCTCCACGGTGAAAAGCTCCCGCACCCGCACCGTGCCCGGCAGGGCCACCCGGGCCAGGTCGTTGCGCAGGAGGTCCACCAGCATGGCGTGCTCCGCCCACTCCTTGGGGGAGGCGAGGAGCTCGGCCTCCAGAAGGAGGTCCTCCCCTTCGTCCTTCCCCCTAGGCCGGGTGCCCGCGATGGGCCGGGCGAGGAGGCGGGCCCCCACCTTCTGGAAAAGCCGCTCCGGGCTCCCCGACACCACCGCCCACCCCTCCCCCTCTATAAGCCCCATGAAGGGGGAGGGGTTCAGGACCCTAAGCCGGGCGTAGAGGGCCAGGGGGTCCAGGGGGGCCTCCACCCGGAAGCGGTGGGAGAGGTTCACCTGGTAGACCACCCCCGCGCGGATTCGCTCCTGCACCTCCTCCACGCCCTTTAGGAAGAGGGGTTCCGGGTAGTCGCTTTCCAGGGTGAGGGGCGGAAAGGGGGGCGGGGCGTAGGGCTTGGGGGAGAGGGGGAAGGAGGGGACCTCCACCAGCCGCCCCTCCAGGAGGGCGTACCCCTCGGGGTAGTAGAGGAAGGCCGCCTCGGGGAGGCCGGGGACGGGGGGGTGGGCGGGAAGGCCCAGGTGGCGGGCGAACTCGTAGGCGAAAAACCCGATCCAGGCGGGGAAAAACCCCTTCCCCAGGCCTCTTTCCAGGTAACGGAAGACCTCCAGGGCCTCCCCCACCCGCCGCCC
Organism: Thermus oshimai DSM 12092; assembly: GCF_000373145.1. Taxonomy (NCBI): domain Bacteria; kingdom Thermotogati; phylum Deinococcota; class Deinococci; order Thermales; family Thermaceae; genus Thermus; species Thermus oshimai. The sequence continues at coordinate 120,103 of NZ_KB890622.1, read as the reverse complement.
GTCCAGGTAAAGTCGGCCCTCCCACACCTCCAGAAGGTGGCGGGGCCTAACCCCCAGGAGGCTCAGGCGGCCGAAGGGGGTCCTGGGGCCTAAGGACTCCAAAAGGGCGGGGCGGAGGCCAAGGGCGCGGGCGGCGTGGTAAAGGCCCAGCACAGAGGGGAGTATACTGGGGGCGAAGGCCATGGTCCGGCACCGCTTCACCGTGGAGGCGTACCACAGGGCCTACCAGGCGGGGGCCCTGCCGGAGCGGGTGGAGCTTTTGGCGGGGGAGGTCTACGCCGTGTCGCCGATGGGGAAGAAGCACATCCGGTACCTCATCCACCTCACCAACCTTTTGGCCGAGGCGTTCCGCCACGAGGCCCTGGTGGTCTCCCAAGTGCCCCTTTGGCTCTCCGAGGACTCGGAGCCCGAACCCGACCTGATGCTCCTAAGCCCCCCTCCCGAGCGGTACGACGAAAGACCTCCCAAACCCGAAGACGTCCTCCTCCTGGTGGAGGTCTCCGAAACCACCCTGGTCCAGGACCGTACCCTGAAGCTTCCCCTTTACCAGAAGGCGGGCCTTCCCGAGGTCTGGGTGGTGAACCTCCTGGAAGAGGTCCTGGAGGTCTACGCCTTCCCCCACTACCTCCCGGAGCGCTACGCCAAAGGGGAGAAGGTGGCCCCCAAGGCCTTCCCCACCCGCCCCCTAAAGTGGTGGGTCTAGACGCTGAAGTAGCGGGCCTCGGGGTGGTGGACGATGAGGGCGCTGGTGGAGAACTCTGGATCCAGTTGGAATCCCTCCGTGAGGCGCACGCCGATCTGGGCGAAGCCCAGAAGCCGGTCCAGCTTGGCCTGGTCCTCGAGGTCCGGGCAGGCGGGGTAGCCGAAGGAGTAGCGGGCCCCCCGGTAGCCCAGCTGGAAAAGCTTGCGCACGTCGGTGGCGTCCTGGTCTGCGATGCCCCACATCTGCCGGATGCGCTTGTGCCAGTACTCCGCCAGGGCCTCCGTCATCTCCACGCTGAAGCCGTGGACCAGGAGGTAGTCCTGGTAGGCGCCCCCTTCGTAAAGGGCCCGGGCCTTTTTTGCAGGGCCTTCCCCCATGGTGACGATCTGGAGCGCCAGCACGTCCCGCGCCCCCTGGGCGTAGGCGGGAAGCCAGCCCTCCTCGTCCCCCAAGGGGGGGGCGAAGCGGGGGCGGAAGTAGTCCACCAGGGAAAGCCCCCCGCCCTTCTGCCGGGGGAAACGGAAGCGCTCCAGGACCTCCCCCGTCTCCGGGCTGAAGACCCAAAGCTCCTCCCCCTCCCGGGCCGCGGGGAAGAAGCCGTAGCGCACCCTGGGGGCAAGCCAGCCCTCCTCCTGGGCTTCCTTTAGGAGGCGGCGGAAGTGGGGCTCCGCCTCCCGCTCCACCAGGGCCTGCCACTCCTCCCGGGAAAGCCCTTTCCGGCTGTACCCCCACTGCCCCCGGTAGAGGGCCAGCTTGTTCACGTAGTGGGCGATGGTGTAAAGGTCCAGGCCCTCTTCCTGCCGCACCCCGAAGAAGGGGGGCCTGGGGACCGAAGGGGGCTCCCCCACGGGCTTGGCCCGGACCTCCACCCTGGGGGCCTCCTTAGGGGGCCTTGGGGCCGCGCGGCGGGTGAGCTCGGGGGGCGCGTGGCCCGTGAGCTCCTCCATGAGCCTAAGGCCTTCAAAGGCGTCCTCGGCGTAGTAGACGTTGGGGTAGATGCGCTTTAGGTCCTCCTCCACGAAGGCCCGGGTGAGGGCCGCCCCGCCCAGGATCACGGGCAGGGTGTACCCCCTCTCCGCCATGTACTCCAGGTTTTCCTTCATCACCTGGGTGCTCTTCACCAAAAGGCCCGACATGCCAAGGGCGTGGGGCTTGTGCTCCTCCACCGCCTTCAGCATCTCCTCAATGGGTACCTTGATGCCCAGGTTCACCACCCGGTAGCCGTTGTTGGTGAGGATGATGTCCACCAGGTTCTTGCCGATGTCGTGCACATCCCCCTTCACCGTGGCCAGGACCATGACGCCCTTCCCCGCGCCCCTCTTCTCCATGTGGGGCTCCAGGTGGGCCACGGCCCGCTTCATCACCTCCGCCGCCTGGAGGACGAAGGGAAGTTGCATCTTCCCCGCCCCGAAAAGCTCCCCCACCTCCTTCATCCCCGCGAGGAGGGGCCCGTTGATGAGGTCCAAGGGCTTGTGCCCTTCCCTTAGGGCCTCGTCCAGATCGGCCTCGAGGCCCACCTTCCGCCCCTCCACGATGCGCCGCTTGAGCCTTTCCAGAAGGGGAAGGGCCAGGAAGGCGTCCTCCCGCTTGGCGGGGTCCTCCTGGTGGGCCTCAAAGTAGGCCATGAAGGCGAGGAGCGGGTCGTAGCCGGGCCGCCTCCGGTCGTAGATGAGGTCCAGGGCCAGGGCGTAGGCCTCCTCGGGGATCTCGTGGATGGGGAGGATCTTCCCCGCGTCCACGATGGCCGCGGTGAGGCCCCGCTTCCTGGCCTCGTCCAGGAAGACGGAGTTCAGGACGCGGCGGGCCCTGGGCTTAAGCCCGAAGGAGACGTTGGAAACCCCGAGGACAAACCCCACCCCGGGCAGGCGCCCGGCAAGCTCCTCTATGGCCTCCAGGGTCTCCCGGGCCAGGGGGCGGCTCTCCTCGTCCCCTTGGGTGATGGGGAAGGTGAGGAGGTCAAAGAGGAGGTCCTCGGGGCGGAGGCCGTGGTGCTCTGTGAGGCGCTGGTACATGCGGAGGGCCACCTCCACCTTGCGGGCGCGGGTCTTGGCCATCCCCTCCTCGTCAATGGCCAGGGCCACCAGGGCCGCCCCGTGGGCCTTGGCCAGGGAGGCCACCCGGTCAAAGCGGGGTAGGCCGTCCTCCAGGTTGGCGGAGTTCAGGAGGACCCGGCCCGGGAGGTGATGGAGGGCGAGCTCCATGGCCTCCGGGGAGGTGGAGTCCACCATGAGGGGCACGGTGACCGCGGTGGCCAGGTGGGGCAGGAGCCAGCGGAGGTCTTCAAGCTCGTCCCGGCCCGTCCAGGCCACGGAGAGGTCCAGGGCGTGGGCCCCTTCCGCCACCTGCTCCCGGGCCAGGGCCAGGATGCCCTCCAAATCCCCCGCAAAGAGCATCTCCCGGAAGCGCTTGCTCCCCGTGGCGTTCAGCCTTTCCCCGATGAGGAAGAGGCTCGCCTCCTGCCTCAGGGGCACCGCCTGGTACAAGGAGGCCACCTGGGGGGGGAAGGCGGGGGGCCTTTTGGGGGCGGGGAGGCCCCGCACCGCTTCCGCCAGGGCCCGGATGTGCTGGGGCCCCGTGCCGCAGCACCCCCCCACGGCGTTCACCCCGTAGTCCACCACGAACTTCCTCTGCCAACGGGCCAGCTCCTCGGGGGTGAGGTCGTAGACCACCCTTCCCCCCTCGTTCCGGGGCAGGCCCGCGTTGGGCAGGCAGGAGACGAAGCGGGTGCTGTGCTCGGCAAAATAGCGGATCTTGCTGTCCATGAGGTCGGGGCCGGTGGCGCAGTTCATCCCCACCACGTCGATGGGGAGGCTTTCCAAGGCGGCCAGGGCCGCGGCCTCGTCCGTGCCCACCAGCATGGTGCCCGTGGCCTCCATGGTCACCTGCACCTGGAGGGGCACCTCCCGCCCCACCTCGGCCATGGCCTCCCGCACCGCCAGAACGGCGCAGCGCACCTGGAGGATATCCTGGGCCGTCTCCAGGAGGATGAGGTCCACCCCCCCGAGAAGGAGGCCCCGGGCGGCCTCCTTGTAGGCGGCGTAGAGCTCTTCCCAGGTGATCTGCCCCAAGGAGATGAGCTTGGTCCCAGGGCCCAAGGCCCCCGCCACGAAGGCCCCGTAGGGCCGGGCCACCTCCTTGGCGAGCTCCGCCCCCCGCCGGGCGAGCTCCTCCGCCCGCGCCTCGAGGCCGTACTCCGCCAGCACGTGGCGGAGCGCCCCGAAGGTGTTGGTCTCTATCACCTCCGCGCCGGCCTCGAGGTAGGCCCGGTGGATGGCCTGCACCACCTCGGGCCGGGTGGCGTTCAGGATCTCGGGGCAGCCGAAGTAGGCCTCCCCCCCGTAGTCCTCCGGGGTGAGGTCCAGCTTCTGAAGCTCCGTGCCCATGGCCCCGTCAAAGACCAGGACCCGCTCGGAAAGGGCCTTGAGGTAAGGAAACTTCCGGGCCCGGGCCTCCTTGTTGTAGCCCAGCCGGACCAAAGGGGCCTCCCCCCACCCCGCCCCCCCGTGGAGGTGGCGGCACCCCGGGCTGCAGGCGTGGACCTCCACCATATCCCGCTAGTGTAGCCAAAAGGGAGGGGCTATGCTAGCCCCATGGACCCCTTTGGCATCCTCTACACCGACCTCTACCAGCTCACCATGGGGCAGGTGTACTTCCGCCTGGGCCTGCACGAGAAGGAGGCCCTTTTTGAGGCCTTCTACCGCAAAAACCCCGACTACGGGGCCCACCAGGCGGGCTACACCGTCTTCGCCGGGCTGGACCCCCTCCTTTCCTGGATGGAGGAGGTCCGCTTCGGGGAGGAGGAGCTTGCCGCCCTAAGGGCTCTGAAAAGCCGCTCGGGGAAGCCCCTCTTTGACGAGGACTACCTCCGCTACCTCAAGGCCATGGGGGGGTTCTCCGGCCTCCGGGTGCGGGCCCTCCCCGAGGGCCGGGTGGCCCACCCCCAGGTGCCCCTCCTCAGCGTGGAAGGCCCCCTCCTCCAGGCCCAGCTCCTGGAAACCGCCCTCTTAAACCGCATCAACTACGAGACCCTCATCGCCACCAAGGCCAGCCGCGTCCGGGAGGCCGCGGGGGAGGCCCTGGTCCTGGAGTTCGGCCTCCGCCGGGCCCCGGCCAAAGGGGGGGAGAGCGCCACCCGGGCGAGCCTCATCGGGGGGGCGGACCGCACCAGCGCGGTCTCCCTCTCCCACCTCCTGGGCCTTCCCCCCTCGGGCACCCACGCCCACAGCCTGGTCCAGGCCTTCCTGGCCTTGGGCTACACGGAGGAGGACGCCTTCCGGGCCTTCGCCGAGGTCTTCCCCAACGACACCGTCCTCCTCCTGGACACCGTGGACACCCTCCGCTCCGGCCTGCCCCACGCCATCAAGGTCTTTGAGGAGCTGAGGCGGAAAGGGCACCGGCCCGTGGGGGTGCGGATCGACTCCGGGGACCTGGCCTATTTGGCCATCCAGGTGGCCCGTGAGCTGGACAAAGCGGGCTTCCCCGAAGCCCTCATCGTGCTCTCGGGGGATCTGGACGAGCTCGTCATCTGGCAGATCAAAAGCCAGATCCTGGAGGAGGCCCCCCGCTACGGGGTGGAGCCGGAAGCCCTCCTCAAGCGCCTGGTCTACGGGGTAGGGACCAAGATGGTGGTCTCCTGGGGAGCCCCCGCCCTGGGGGGGGTTTACAAGCTGGTGGCCATCCGGGAGGACGGCCGCTGGGCCCCGGCCATCAAGATCTCGGACTCCCTGGAGAAGGTCCTAAACCCCGGGCACAAGAAGGTCTTCCGGGTCTACGACCACAGGGGCCTCGCCACCGCGGACCTCCTCACCACCCACGAGGAGGAGCCGGATCCCAGGAAGCCCCTCACCCTCCGCCACCCCACGGACGCCACCAAGCACCGCACCCTCCAGCCGGGAAGCTTCGCCCTCGAGCCCCTTCTGGAGGAGGTCTTCCGGGGGAAGAGGCTCTTTCCCCCCTTGCCCCTCGAGGTCCTAAAGGAAAGGCGCCGGAAGGACGTGGAGCGGCTGGACCCGGGGGTGAGGCGGCTCGTAAACCCCCACCTCTACCACGTCTCCTTGAGCGAGCGCCTCTTCGCCCTGAAAGAAGCCCTCATCCAAAGGCTGGAAGGGGGGCATGCGGGCATACCCTAAAGGGGACTGGGGCCTTAAGAGGCCTGGCGGAGCCTGGCCTCCTCCAGGGCCTTCAGGGGGTTGTCCAGGTGGGGGAGGTCAAAGACGATCTCCCTCACCCCGCTCCCCGGGGCCTCAAACATGAGGTCCACCATGGACTTCTCCAGGATGGCCCTAAGGCCCCTGGCCCCCGTACCCCGCTTGAGGGCCCGGCGGGCCACCTCCTTGAGGGCGGCCTGGGTGAAGCGGAGCTCAATCCCCTCCATGCGGAAAAGCTCCTGGTACTGCCGCACCAGGGCGTTTTTGGGCTCGGTGAGGATGCGCACCAGGTCGTCCTCTCCCAGGGGGTGGAGCTGGACGATCAGGGGGGCCCGGCCCACGAACTCGGGGATGAGGCCGAACTTCACCAGGTCCTCGGGGATGACCTCCGGGGATTCCTCCCGCTCCACCGCGCCTTTGGTGAAGCCGATGGCCGTCTTCCCCACCCGCGCCTTCACGATGTTCTCCAGGCCCTCAAAGGCCCCCCCCAGGATGAAGAGGATGTTCTTGGTGTTCACGGGGATGAACTCCTGGTGGGGGTGCTTGCGCCCCCCCTGGGGCGGGACGTTGGCGATGGTGCCCTCGATGATCTTGAGAAGGGCCTGCTGGACCCCTTCCCCGGAGACGTCCCGGGTGAGGGAGGGGTTTTCCGATTTGCGGGCGATCTTGTCGATCTCGTCGATGTAGACGATGCCCATCTCCGCCCGCTCCACGTCAAAGTCGGCGTTCTGGAGGAGGCGCAGGATGACGTTCTCCACGTCCTCCCCCACGTACCCCGCCTCGGTCAGGGTGGTGGCGTCGGCGATGGCGAAGGGCACGTCCAGGAAGCGGGCCAGGGTTTCCGCCAGGAGGGTCTTGCCCGTGCCCGTGGGCCCGATGAGGAGGATGTTGGACTTGCCGATCTCCGCCTCGGGGTGGAGGAGGCGCTTGTAGTGGTTGTAGACCGCCACGGAAAGGGCCCGCTTGGCCGCCTCCTGCCCCACCACGTACTGGTCCAGGTGGGCCTTGATCTCCTGGGGCCGGGCCAGGCGGAGGGCGGGCCGCTCCCCCTTGGGGTTCTGCTTCAGGAACTCGTGGGCCTTCTCCACGCAGTCCTCGCAGATGTAGACCTCCTCCACCGGGCTTTCCAGAAGCCGGCCCGTCTCCGGCGGGCGCAGGCCGCAGAAGCTGCAGTAGGCCCTATGCCTCTTCACGGGTCACCACCTGGTCAATGAGGCCGTACTCCAGGGCTTCCTTGGCCGAGAGGTAGTAGTCCCGGTCCGTGTCCCGCTCCACCTTCTCCAGGGGCTGGCCGGTGTGCTTGGCCAGGATCTCGTTGAGGAGCTTCTTGGCCTTGAGGATCTCCTGGGCCTGGATGGCGATGTCGCTGGCCGTGCCCCGGGCTCCCCCCCAGGGCTGGTGGATCATGACCTTGGCGTGGGGCAGGGCGTAGCGCCGCCCCTTTTCCCCTGCGGCCAGGATCACCGCGGCCATGCTGGCCGCCATGCCGATGACGATGGTGGAAACCGGGGCCCGCACGAACTGCATGGTGTCGTAGATGGCCAGGCCCGCGTCCACCTCCCCCCCAGGGGAGTTGATGTAGAGGCGGATCTCCTGGTTGGGGTTTTGCGCGTCCAGGAAGAGGAGCTGGGCCACCACGGTGTTGGCCACCTGGGCGTCTATGGGGGTGCCCAGGAAGATGATGCGGTCCTTGAGGAGGCGGGAGTAGATGTCGTAGACCCGCTCCCCGCGGGCGGTCTGCTCTATGACGTAGGGGATCACCATACCGTTCCCTATTGTAGCCGAGAAGGGGAAGGAAAACCCCCCCTGGCCCACGAAGGGCCTGGGGGGAGGCCAGGGGGCCTAGCCCAGCTGGGCCAAGGCCTCCCGCACCGCCTTGTCCTGGAGGTAGGAGGCCTTGAGGCGCTCCAGGCCCCGCTCGCCCAGCTGCTGGCGAAGCTCCTTTAGGGAAAGCCCGTAGGCCCGGGCCACGCTCTGGAGGTAGGCCTGCCACTCCTCCTCGGTGACCTGGGGGCGGAGCTCCTCCGCGAGCTTTTCCTTGGCCAGGGCCCGGCGCACCCGCTTTTGGGCCTCCTGGCGCAGGTCCTCCCGGAACTTCTCCAGCTCGCCCTTCTCCTCCAAAGCCTTGAGGTAGGCCTCGAGGGCGATTCCTTCCCGGTGGAGGTCCTCCGCCAGGTGCTCCAGGAGGTGCCGCTCCTCGGCCTGGAGCATGGAGGGGGGGATGTCCGCCTCCAGGCCCTCCGCGAGCTTCTCCAGGAAGGCCCGCTCCCGGGCGGCCTGGTACTCGGCCTCCGCCTGGCGCTTGAGGCTTTCTCGCACCCGGGCCCTCAGGTCCTCGAGGCTTTCCGCCTCCAGGGTCTTGGCGAACTCCTCGTCCAGCTCGGGGACCTGGAGGGTCTTGACCTCCAGGATCTCCGTCCTCACCTCCCGGACCTTTTCCCCCTTCTCGTTCAGGACGGGCACCTGGACCACGTCCCCCGCCTTCTTGCCGAGGAGGGCCTCCCGCACATGGGGCAGGGCCTTGGAGAGGTCAATGGGGAACTCCGCCCCCTCCTCCGTGCGCACGAAGACGTGGTCCCCCTCCTCCGCCCCCCGGTCCACGGGAACGAGCTCCGCGTAGCGCTGGCGGAGCTCCTCCAGGGCCTTTTCCACCATCTCCTCGGTGACCTCAACGGGGGCCACCTCCAGGGTAAAGCTCCGCCAGTCGGGGAGGCGCACCTCGGGGTAGTTCTCCACCTCGGCCACGTAGACGAAGGGCGACCCCTCCTCCAAGGAGGCCTCCACCACCCGGGCGCTCACGGGCAGGAGGCCGAGCTCCCGCACCGCCTCGGGGTAGGTCTCGTCCACCAGGCGCTCCTTGAGGTCCTCCAGGAGCTCCTGCCGGCCCAAACGGGCCTCCACCACCTTCAGGGGGGCCTTGCCGGGGCGGAAGCCGGGGATCCGCACCCGCCCGGCCACCTCCTTCAACAGGGCCTCATAGCTCTGGGCCACCCGCTCCGCGGGCACCTCCACCCGGACCTTCACCAGATAACCGGAACGCTCCAGGATCTCCGCCACGCGCCACCTCACAAGGCTGGGGGCCTCGCCCTTGTGGTGCGAGGAGCGGGACTTGAACCCGCACGGGTTGCCCCACCGGATCCTAAGTCCGGCGCGTCTACCGGTTCCGCCATCCTCGCGTAGGGGGCGAGGCCCCCCTTTAAAATACCACCCCTTTCGGGGTGGCCAGGTTGGGGTGAGCGATGGGACTTGAACCCACGACCCCCGGTTCCACAGACCGGTGCTCTAACCAGCTGAGCTACGCTCACCACGCTCAGCATCCGCCATTCTAAGGGCCTACTCTGCCTTCGTCAAGGCCTCGAGGCCCCCCTCCAGGCTCATGGCCTCGTACCCCTCCGCCTCCAAAAAGAGCGCGGCCACCTGGCTGATGAGGCCCCTCTCGCACACCAGGAGGAGGGGCACCTTGGGGAGGCCATGCTCCCCCTTCTGGATCTTCTCCAGGGGCACCCACTCCGCGGGGAAAGGCAGAGGGGTTTTTCGCCTATCCGCTGGACGGACGTCCACCACCTTCACCCCCCCCTCCAGGAGGGCGGGAAGCTCCTCGGGACGGACCCGGCGCATGGCCTCACTATACCCCGAAGGGCTCGGGAAAGGTATGCACCCTTATGCGTAAAGTTGCAGGTGAGCGGGTTCTGGAGAAGCGGGGCTTTTCGTGGTATCCTTGGCCCTTGGGTGCGCGATGCCGCCTAGGAGAGACCTGAAAAAAATCCTCATCATCGGCTCGGGGCCCATCACCATCGGCCAGGCCGCGGAGTTTGACTACTCCGGCACCCAGGCCCTGAAGGCCCTCCGGGGGGTGGGGTACCGGGTGGTCCTGGTGAACTCCAACCCCGCCACCATCATGACCGACCCGGACCTGGCCGAGGCCACCTACATTGAGCCCCTGAGCCTGGAGTACCTGGAGGGGATCATCGCCAAGGAGGCCCCGGACGCCCTCCTCCCCACCCTGGGGGGGCAGACCGCCCTCAACCTCTCCATGGCCCTCCACGAGGAGGGGATCCTGGAGCGCTACGGGGTGGAGCTCATCGGGGCCAAGGCCGAGGCCATCAAAAAGGGGGAGGACCGGGAGGAGTTCCAGAAGGCCATGCGCAAGATCGGCCTCGAGGTGCCCCGGGGGAAGATGGTCTCCTCCCTGGAGGAGGGCCTGGCCTTCGCCCAGGAGGTGGGCTACCCGGTGGTGGTCCGCCCCTCCTTCACCCTGGGGGGCACGGGGGGCGGGATCGCCCGGAGCGAGGCGGAGCTGAGGGAGGTCTTGGGCCGGGGGCTAAGGCTTTCCCCCGTCCACACCGCCCTTGTGGAGGAGTCCGTCCTGGGGTGGAAGGAGTTTGAGCTGGAGGTGATGCGGGACCACGCGGACACGGTGGTCATCATCACCAGCATTGAGAACGTTGACCCCATGGGGGTCCACACCGGGGACTCCATCACCGTGGCCCCCGCCCAGACCCTTTCCGACGTGGAGTACCAGAGGATGCGGGACGCCGCCCGGGCCATCATCCGGGAGATCGGGGTGGACACCGGGGGGTCCAACATCCAGTTCGCCGTGGACCCCAGGACGGGGCGGCAGGTGGTCATCGAGATGAACCCCCGGGTCTCCCGCTCCTCGGCCCTGGCCTCCAAGGCCACGGGCTTCCCCATCGCCAAGATCGCCGCCCTCCTTGCGGTGGGCTACCGGCTGGACGAGCTTCCCAACGACATCACCCGCAAGACCCCGGCCTCCTTTGAACCCACCATCGACTACGTGGTGGTGAAGATCCCCCGCTTCGCCTTTGAGAAGTTCAAAGACCTCCCCAACACCCAAGGGGGGCTTAAGGACGAGCTCGGCACCCAGATGAAGTCCGTGGGGGAGGTCATGGCCATGGGGCGCACCTTCAAGGAAGCCCTCATGAAGGCCTTAAGGGGCCTGGAGCGGGACGTGCGGGCCCTGGCCGGGGTGCGGACGGAGGAGCTGGAGAGGAAGCTCTACCCCAACCCCGACCGGATCTACGCGGTCTTTGAGCTCCTAAGGCGGGGGATGAGCGTGGAGGAGCTTCACCAGGCCACCCGCATTGACCCCTGGTTCCTCCACCAGGTGAAGGAGATCGTGGAGGCGGAGGAGTGGCTAAGGGGCCACCCCCCAAGGGACCGGGAGGACTGGCGCTTCTACAAGGGCTTAGGGCTTTCCGATGCCCGCATGGGGGAGCTCCTTGGGCGGAAGGAAGGGGAGGTGCGGGCGGAGCGGAAGGCGCAGGGGGTGGCCCCCGTCTACAAGACCGTGGACACCTGCGCCGCGGAGTTTGAGGCCTACACCCCCTACCACTACTCCACCTACGAGCTGGAGGACGAGGTCTGGCCCTCCAAGAAGCCCAAGGTGGTCATCCTGGGCTCGGGGCCCATCCGCATCGGCCAGGGGGTGGAGTTTGACTACGCCACGGTGCACGCGGTCTGGGCCCTGAAGGAGGCGGGGTACGAGACCATCATGGTGAACTCCAACCCCGAGACCGTCTCCACGGACTACGACACCGCGGACCGCCTCTACTTTGAGCCCCTCACCCTGGAGGACGTGCTCAACCTGGTGGAGCACGAAAGGCCCCTGGGGGTCATCGCCACCCTGGGGGGGCAGACCCCCTTGAAGCTCGCCAAGGGGCTGGAGGAGGCGGGGGTTAAGCTCCTAGGCACCCCCTTCTCCGCCATCCACAAGGCGGAGGACCGGGCGGAGTTCAACCGGCTCTGCCAGGCGCTCGGCATCCCCCAGCCCGAGGGCCGGGTGGCGGAGGGCCCGGAGGAGGCCCTGAGGCTTGCGGAGGAGGTGGGCTACCCCCTCCTGGTGCGCCCCTCCTACGTCCTGGGGGGGCGGGCCATGCGGGTGGTGCGGGGCCCGGAGGAACTTAAGGCCTACCTGGAGGAGGTCTACGCCCCCTTGGTGGAGCGGCCCTCCCTCCTCCTGGACCGGTACCTGGAAGGGGCCATTGAGCTGGACGTGGACGCCCTTTCCGACGGGGAGGAGGTCATGGTGGCGGGGATCATGGAGCACGTGGAGCGGGCGGGGGTCCACTCCGGGGACTCGGCCACCGTGCTCCCCCCCGTGCACCTCTCCCAGGAGGCGCTGGAGAGGGTGCGGGCCTACACGAGGAGGCTGGCCCTGGCCCTGGGGGTGAAGGGGCTTTTGAACGTCCAGTACGCGGTGCTGGGGGAGGAGGTGTACATCCTCGAGGCCAACCCGCGGGCGAGCCGCACCGTGCCCTTCGTGTCCAAGGCCATCGGGGTGCCCCTGGCCAAGCTGGCGGCCCTCATCGCCGTGGGCAAGACCCTCAGGGCGCTGGGGGTGCGGGACCTGGACCCCGTCCCCCCCTACTACGCGGTGAAGGAGGTGGTCATCCCCTGGCTCAAGTTCCCGGGGGTCATCCCGGTCCTGGGCCCGGAGATGCGCTCCACGGGGGAGAGCATGGGCATAGACGAGAACCCCTACCTGGCCTACTACAAGGCGGAGCTGGGCGCGGGGCAGCGGCTACCCCTAAGGGGCCGGGTCCGCTTCATCGGGGAGGGCCTCGAGGAGCTCAAGGCGCTTTACCGGGAGGCGGGGTTTGAGCTTTCCGAGGAAGAATACGACCTCCTCATCGCCACCCTCCCCCACCCCGAGCTGAGGCGGGCGGTGGAGCGGGGCCTCCCCTTCATCACCACCAAGGAGGGGGCCTGGTGGAGCCTGAAGGCCATCCTTGCGGCCCGGGAAGCCCCCTTAAAGGTCCAACCCCTCCAGGCCTGGCACGGGGTGTACAATAAGGCCCAATGAAGCTCATCGTGGCCATCGTGCAGGACACGGATGCCCCCGGGCTCACCAAGGCCCTTTTGGAGCGGGGCCTCCAGTCCACCAAGCTGGCCTCCACCGGGGGCTTCCTGCGGGAGGGGAACACCACCCTCCTCATCGGCCTCGAGGACGACCGGGTGGAGGAGGCCTTGGAGATCATCCGGGAGAAGTGCCGCACCCGCACCCGGCTCGTCACCCGGGGCCTCCCCCTCTCCGAAGCCCCCGACCCCTTCCTGGCCCAGCCGGTGGAGGTCCAGGTGGGGGGGGCGGTGGTCTTCGTCCTGCCGGTGGAGGGGTTTTTCAAGGTGTAGGGGGAGCCGGGAAGCGCCGGTTCAGGGCTGGCGTCCGGAAGGAATCCTCCGGGAGCCTACCCGCCCACAAGGAGACCGCCGTGGGCACCCTGCGGCAGGCGGGGGTTTCTTTGACCTCTAAGCCTTGCGCCTCCAAGGAAGAGCCCGTAGAGTGGTCGGGATGGACGAGGGGCTTTTCCTCCTCAAGGACGGCAAGGGCCGGGCCTTCCTGGTGCGGGCGAAGCCCGGGGGGGTCTTCCACCACCACCGGGGAACGGTGCCCCACGAGGCCATCCTCGAGGCCGGCCCCGGGGGAAGGGTGAAAACCCACCTGGGGGAGGAGCTTTCCGTGCACCGGCCGAGCCTGGAGGAGTACGTCCTCCACATGAAGCGGAGCGCCACCCCCACCTACCCCAAGGACGCGAGCGCCATGGTGGCCCTTCTGGACCTGGCCCCGGGGATGCGGGTCCTGGAGGCGGGCACGGGCTCCGGGGGGCTCACCCTCTTCCTGGCCCGGGCGGTGGGGCCGGAAGGGCTTGTGGACAGCTACGAGGCCCGCCCCCAGCACCTCAAGCAGGCCGAGGCCAACGTGCGGGCCTTCTGGCCCCACGACAACGTCCGCTTCCACCTAAAAGCCCTGGAGGAGGCGGAGCTTGAGGGGGAGGCCTACCACGGGGTGGCCCTGGACCTCATGGAGCCCTGGAAGGTCCTCCCCAAAGCGGCCCTAGCCCTCATGCCCGACCGCTTCCTGGTGGCCTACCTCCCCAACATCACCCAGGTGCTGGAGCTGGTGAAGGGGGCGGAGGGGCTTCCCTTGAGGCTGGAAAGGGTCTTGGAGGTGGGTTGGCGGGAGTGGGAAATAAGGCTTCCCGTGGCCCACCCCCGCTTCCAGCAGGTGGGGCACACCGCCTTTTTGGTGGTCTTTCGCCGATGGAAGGCCTCCTGATCCACGCCCTCTTAAGGGAACTCCAGAAGGAGCTTCCCGCCCTCTTCCTGGGCCCGGCCTTCCCCGACGAAGCCACCCTGGCCCTCCTCCTCAAAGGGCGTTCGGGGCGGATCTTCAACCTGGTCCTCCGCTACCGCCCCCCAAGCCCGAGCCTGGTCCTGGAGGAAGGCCGCCTGGAGGGGGAGCCCAAAACCCCCTTCCAGCGCCTCCTTCAGGCCCGGCTGAAAGGCCCCCTCCTCGCCGCGGAACAGCTCAAGCTGGACCGGGTGGTCTTCCTCCGCTTCGGGGGGGAGAAGGGCTTCGTGGACACCCCCCCCTCCACCCTGGTCTTTGAGGCCACGGGGCGGAACGCCAACCTCCTTCTCCTGGACGAGGGGGGGACCATCCTGGGGGTGGACCGCCCCGTGGGGCGGGAGGTGAACCGCTACCGGGAGCTCCGCCCAGGCCTCCCCTACACCCCCCCGCCCCCCTACGAGAAGCTGGACCCGAGGACCCTAAGGGAAGAGGACCTCCGCGTCCTTTTGGGGAAGCCCCTCAAGGAGATCGTGCGCCAGGTGGACGGGGTGGGCTTAGAGCTCATGCGGGAGCTCGCCCGCCGGGCGGGCCTCACCCCGGAAACCCCCCTGGACGAGGCGGGGCTTCAGGCGGTCCACCGCGCCCTAAAGGCGTTGGTGGAGGACCCCTCCTTACGCACGGAGCTTTCCGAGGAGCTAAGGAGGAAGTGGGCCGAGGAGGAAAAGGAGGCCCTGAGGAAGCCCCTCCTCGAGGCCCTGGAGCGGGAGAAGAGAACCCTTCTCGCCCGGCTTTCCGACTACCAAAAGGCCCTGGAGCGCCTGGAGGAGGCCGAGGAGCTCAGGGCCAAGGCCGACCTCCTCCTGGCCCGGCTCAAGGCGGTGCCCCGGGGGGCGGAGCGGGCCGTCCTGGAGGGGTTCCAGGGGGAACGGGTGGAAATCCCTCTGGACCCCGCCCTCAGCCCCCAGGAGAACGCCAAGAAGCTCTACGAAAGGGCAAGGAGGCTTGAGGAGCAGGCGGAACGGGCCCTAGAGCTTATCCCCAAAACGGAAGAAAGGATCCGGGCCCTGGAGGAGGAGATGGAGAGGATCCGCCAGGCCGATCTGGAAGAGCTCCTCAGGCTTTCCCAAAGGCCCAAGGGAGAAAAGGACCTTAGGCTCGGCCTCCGCTACACCTCCCCTTCGGGCTTCACCGTGCTGGTGGGCCGGAACGCCAAGGAAAACGACCTCCTCACCCGCACCGCCCACTCCGAGGACCTCTGGTTCCACGCCCAAGGGGTGCCGGGAAGCCACGTGATCCTCCGGTGCGAGGGGAAAAACCCCCCTCTGGAGGACCTCCTCTTCGCCGCCCGCCTCGCGGCCTACCACTCCAAGGCCCGGGGGGAGCGCCAGGTGCCCGTGGACTACACCCGCAAGAAGCACGTCTGGCGGCCCCGCAAGGCCGCCCCCGGCCAGGTGCTCTACACCGGGGCCAAGACCCTCTTCGTGGAGGGCACCCTTCCCGAAGGGGAAGGAGGGGCGTAAACTTAGACCCCGTGAAGAGGGTGATGTTCCACGCCAAGATCCACCGGGCCACCGTGACCGAGGCCGACCTAAACTACGTGGGCTCGGTGACCGTGGACCAGGACCTCCTGGAGGCCGCGGGCATCCTGCCCTACGAGCAGGTGGACATCTACGACATCACCAACGGGGCCCGGCTCACCACCTACGCCCTGCCCGGCGAAAGGGGCTCGGGGGCGGTGAAGATCAACGGGGCCGCGGCCCATCTGGTGCGCCCGGGGGACCTGGTCATCATCGTGGCCTACGGGGTCTTTGACGAGGAGGAGGCCCGGAGCCTCAAGCCCACCGTGGTGCTGGTGGACGAGAAGAACCGGATCCTCGAGGTGCGCCAAGGGTGACCCGGATCAAGCTTTACCTGGACCTCGTCCGCTTTGAACACACCCTGTTCGCCCTCCCCTTCGCCTACGGGGGCATGCTCCTGGCCGCGGGGGGGTGGCCGGGGGGGCGGACCTTCCTCCTGGTGACCCTGGCCATGGTGGGGGCCAGGACCATGGCCATGGCCCTGAACCGGCTCATAGACTGGCGCATAGACGCCCTAAACCCCAGGACCAAGGACCGCCACCTTCCCAAGGGGCTGGTGAAGCCCTGGGAAACCCTCCTCCTGGCCCTTTTGGGCCTCCTCCTCCTGGTCTACGCGGGGCTTTCCCTAAACCCCCTCACGGCGCGCCTTCTCCCCGTGGCCGTCTTCTTCCTCACCGTCTACAGCTACACCAAGCGCTTCACCTGGCTCTGCCACTACGTCCTCGGGCTCACCATCGGGGCCGCGGCCGCGGGGGGGTGGATCGCGGTCACGGGCAGCTTCCACCCCACGGCCTACTGGCTCTGGGCGGGGGTGGGGCTTTGGATTGCGGGCTTTGACATCCTCTACGCCACCCAGGACTACGCCTTTGACCGGGCCTTTGGGGTGAAGAGCATCCCCGCCCGCTTCGGCATCCCCCTGGCCCTAAAGGTGGCCCGGGCCTCCCACCTCCTGGCCTGGACGGCCTTCCTCCTGGCGGGGCTTTCCTACGGGGCCGGGGCCCTTTACCACCTGGGGCTCCTCCTGGTGGGGGGGCTTCTCCTCTACGAGCACCGCCTGGTCTCCCCCGAGGACCTCTCTCGGGTGGACGTGGCCTTCTTCCAGGCCAACGTGGGGGTGAGCCTGGGGATGTTCCTCTTCATCGTGCTGGAGCTTTGGATCTAGAAGGCTCTGCTCCGCACATTGACAAGAGAACGCGAACTTGATATAGTGTACCCAGGGACCTACCGAACGGTCGGTTAAATCGGGAGGGTATCCATGAGGCTTTCCCTCATCTCTTTAGCAGTGGCAGCTCTGGGGTTGTTTGGCCTCCCAGGCCAGGGCCAAGCTAGCTTCCAGTGGCCCCGGCAACTAGTTTTCGGCTCCACGGAAGTCGGCACGGCAGGCTACTCCCTTTTGGTTGCGTGGAGCTCTGAGTTCAGCAACGCCACTGGGGTGCAAGTCAGGGTTTCTCCAGGATCTACCCCAACCATCACGGGCTGGCTCTTGGAGGGGCGGGTGGATTTTACCTCCGCTCCGCTCACCGTTTTGGTCGAAGCCCTTGACGGCGAACCGGGATACCGCCCCGGCCCCCTAAGGATCGTATACCCCGCCATCTTGACCCCGTGGGGCCTTATGGTCAGGGGAGACAGCCCCTACCGCCGCGTTCAAGATATCGGTCCGGGAGTGCGGATCGCTTGGCCGCCCTTTTCCTATTTCCATCGCATCCTGGATGGCCTCCTCGCTTGCCGAGGACTTAGCCGAGAACAGGTCCGCCTGGTACCCGTGGCCAACTACAACGCCAACTCCAGAGCGATCGCCGAGGGCAGTGCCGAACTGGCCTTTACCTCTCCCGTTTCCGACGTAAACATAGAGGTGGAGGGAAACCCTCGGGGCATCCGCTGGCTTTCCATACCCACCCCCCAGGAAGACCGGACCTGCCTGCAGCAGTGGCAAAGGGCCTACCCCCTTCTGCGCCTCATCCGGCCAGCAGACATCGGGGTGCAGTCGGCCCGAGGAGTACGCATGTTCGTAATCCCTAGCGTGTACTACAGCCGGGCGGACGTCAGCGAAGAGCTCGTATACCATCTGGTCAAGTGGCTGGACGAAAACCATAAAGTTTACAGGGAAAAACACAGCCTCGCCCGCTTCCAGAGCATAGAGAGCCTCCGCTTCATTGTGGAAAACATGGGAGTGCCCCTGCACCGAGGAACCGTGCGCTACCTGAAGGAAAAAGGGCTTTGGACGGAGCAGATGGCCCAAAAGCAAGAGACCGCCGAACGGCTCGTAGACCAGTACACCGCCCTCTACCAGAGGGCCTCCGCCTTGGCAAAGGCCAGACGGATCCCCACCGACCCCGCCAACGAGGCCTGGCAAAAGTTCTGGAACGACCTCCTCAAGGAGAACCGGGTGCCCCGCTTCTCCCAGGCCTGGCGGCCCTAAACTATGGAGGGGCGCTACGGAACCCTGCCAACCTGGGTCAAGGCCTGGGTTAGTGTGTCTGCTCTTGCGGGTTTTGGGGTCATTTTCTACTATTTCTTTGGGAGTAGACTCCTACAGCAGGCTCTACTGGACTTTAGCTATTATTGGCTCCTCCTCGCCCTTTTCTTCCCTTTAGTTTTCCTCCTCTTCCCCGCAAAACCCAGCCAGGCCCGGCCTGCCTGGTACGACCACTTGCTGAGTCTGGGAAGCTTGGGCGGAGGGGCGGTGCTGGCCTGGCATGGGCCTTCTATGGTTCTCCGCCCGTGGACGAACCCAGAAAATCCATGGCAGATAGCCTTGGCCCTCTTCCTTCTCATAGCTGTTCTGGAAGGCGCCAGGCGGGTGGGAGGGTTGGGCTTTTCCTTGGTAACCCTCTTCCTCAGCACCTATCCCTTGGTGGCACCCTACATGCCAGGGGCGCTCTGGGGGCCGCCCATAACCTGGCAGGAGTTGCTGGGATATGGCATCTATTCCACCCAAGGTCTTTTGGGCCTCCCCATGCGCACCGTAGGCGAGCTTTTGGTTGGATTTCTAGTTCTCGCCTCCTTTCTAATAGCTAGCGGAGCGGGGCAGGCCTTTCTTGAAATCGCATCATCCCTATTCGGCTGGGCACGAGGCGGCGCGGCTAAAGTAAGCGTTGTGGCTAGCGCCTTTTTTGGGAGCCTAAGCGGAAGCATTCTCTCAAACGTAGCAAGCACAGGAAGCCTGACCATTCCTGCCATGATCCGGTCAGGCTTCCCTAAAGCCTATGCGGCTGCCGTGGAGGCCTGCGCCTCCACAGGGGGGGTCCTTATGCCCCCGGTCATGGGGGCCGTGGCCTTTGTGATGGCCACCCTGCTAGGGGTGCCCTATGGGCAGGTGGTCTTGGCGGCAACCATCCCCTCCCTACTCTACTACCTTTCCCTGTTCGCCCATGTAGATCTCTACGCGGCACGCCAAGGCCTAAGAGGCCTTCCAAGAGAAGATCTACCCCTGTTGGGAGAGGCTCTGCGGCGAGGATTGCCCTTTCTTCTCGTTCTGGGGTTTCTCGTCTTTGCTCTCCTTTACCTGAGGCTGGAGCGCTTTGCACCGTTCTACGCCCTCGGGCTGCTTCTTTTGCTGCTCATCCGGGAACTCTCTTTCCAGAAGCTCCTCCAGGCCCTTATCGCCGGAGCTTCGCTGATCGGCCAAACCTTGGCCCTCATCCTGCCTGTAGGGCTGATCCTGGCGGGTCTTCTGGGGACCGGGGTAGCCCCTGCCCTCACCAGCACCCTAGTCCGGGCAGGCCAAGACAACCTCCTGCTGGTACTCTTCCTGGGGGTGGCTGTGGCCTTCCTTTTGGGGATGGCGGGGGTAATGGTGGCGGCCTACATCCTGCTCGCGGTGACCTTGGTGCCTGCCTTGGCACGCCTGGGGGAGTTCAACCCCCTTTCCCTCCATCTGTTCGTCGCCTACTGGTCCATGCTCTCCGCCATCACGCCCCCCGTCGCCGTGGCCGCCTTCCTTGCAGCCCGGATCGCCGGCGCGCACCCCATGGCCTCGGCCTGGCAATCCGTGAAGCTAGGATTGGCCATCTATTTCATCCCCTTCTTCTTCCTCTTTGAGCCTGCCCTGGTTTTCCAAGGAAGTATCGCATTCATCCTTGTTCATGGCCTTTTAGCAGCGGTTGGAATCCTCTTACTCGTAGGAGGGCTCGAGGGGTACCTCTGGGGCCTAGGCCCTCTACCCTTTTGGAGCCGTCCCGCCTACGTCATCCTCGGTTTCCTCCTCGCCTTGCCAGAGGGTTTGTCTAGCCTCCTAGCCCTCTTCCTAAGCATAGCCCTGACCGTATGGCTAAGAACCCAAAAACGGTTGACAACCCCCCCCGGGCTGCAGTAAGGTGTCCTTACCGACCGGTCGGTGAGGTCTGGCCATGGACACCCGCACCCGCATCCTCCAGGAGGCCGCCCAGCTCTTCACGGAGAAAGGCTACGAGGCCACCAGCGTCCAGGACCTCGCCGAGGCCCTGGGCCTTTCCAAGGCCGCGCTTTACCACCACTTCCGGAGCAAAGAGGAGATCCTCCTGGAGATCAGCCTCCTGGCCCTAAAGGGCCTGGTCCGGGCCGGGGAGGAGGCCCTGAAGGTGGAAGACCCCAAGGAGGCCCTCCTCGCCTTCATGACCGCCCACGCCCGCTATTTTGAGGAGAACCGCCCCTTCTTCGTGGCCATGCTCCAGGGGCTAGAAAGCCTCTCCCCCGAGGGCCGGGCCAAGACCGTGGCCCTGCGGGACCGGCACGAGGGGAACCTCCGGGCCATCCTCCGGCGGGGGGTGGAAGAGGGGGCCTTCCGCCCGGTGGACGTGGCCCTGGCGGGGCGGGCGGTGCTCTCCCTCCTCAACTGGATGATCCGCTGGTTCAAACCCGGTGGCCCCAAGCGGGCGGAGGAGGTGGCGCGGGAGTACTTTGACCTCATCCATAGGGGGCTCCATGTGGAAGGAAGCTGAGCAGAAGGAGATCCGGGCCCTGGCCCGGAGGTTCTTGGAGGAGGCCAAGGGGGTCCTCCCCGAGTACGAGGCTAAGGAGGCCTTCCCCTGGCCCCTGGTGCGGCGGAT
Source organism: Thermus oshimai DSM 12092 (assembly GCF_000373145.1). Lineage (NCBI taxonomy): Bacteria > Thermotogati > Deinococcota > Deinococci > Thermales > Thermaceae > Thermus > Thermus oshimai. Next base: position 99,560 of record NZ_KB890622.1, on the reverse strand, counting down.
GGCCGAGCTCGGCCTCTTCGGGGTCTTCGTCCCCGAGGGGCTCGGGGGGGCGGGGCTGGACTTCTGGGCTTACCTGGCCCTTCTGGAGGAGATGGGGGGATACGGCTCCTTGCGCTCCATCCTCTCCGTGCAGCAGAGCCTGGTCCTCTCCCCCCTCCTCGCCTACGGCACCGAGGCCCAGAAGGCCCGGTACGTGCCCCCTTTGGCCCGGGGGGAGGTCCTGGGGGCCTTCTGCCTCACGGAGCCCGAGGCGGGCTCGGACGCGGCAAGCCTCCGGACCCGGGCCCACCGGGATGGGGACGGGTATGTCCTCGAGGGCCAGAAGACCTTCATCTCCCACGGCAACGTGGCCGAGGTCTTCCTCGTCTTCGCCAAGACGGACCCCGAGAAGGGGGCCAAGGGGATCACCGCCTTTTTGGTGGAGCGGAAGGACGGGGTGAGGAGCACGCCCCTTAAGGGGAAGCTCGGCCTCAGGGCCGCGGACACGGGGATGGTCTTCCTGGACGGGGTATGGGTGCCCAAGGACCGCGTTTTGGGGGAGGAGGGGATGGGCTTTCGGATCGCCCTTTCCACCCTGGACACGGGCCGGATCTCCCTGGCCGCAGGCTCCGTGGGGATCAGCCAGAAAGCCCTGGAGATCGCCCTCGCCCACGTGAAGGAAAGGAAGCAGTTCGGGAAGCCCCTCGCGGCCTTCCAGCTGGTCCAGGCCACCCTGGCGGAGATGAAGGCCGAGCTGGAGGCCTCGAGGCTCCTCACCTACCAGGCCGCGGCCAAGAAGCTCTCGGGGGCGCGCTACACCCTGGAGGCCAGCCTGGCCAAGCTCTTCGCCTCCGAGGCCGCGAACCGCAACGCCTACCGGGCCATCCAGCTCCTTGGGGGGTACGGCTTCTTTGAGGAGTACGAGGCGGCCCGGCTCTACCGGGACGCCCGGGTGGCCACCCTCTACGAGGGGACGAACGAGATCCAGAAGCTCATCATCGGCGCGGAGCTCACCGGCCTCCGGGCCTTCAGCTAGGAGGTGAGGCGCATGCCCATGTACTTTGAGGACTTCCAGGTAGGCCAGACCTTCAGGACCCCAGCCCGCACGGTGACGGAGGCGGACGTGGTGAACTTCGCCGGGGTCTCGGGGGATTACAACCCCATCCACACCGACGCGGAGTTCGCCAAGGAAACCCCCTTCGGCCAGCGCATCGCCCATGGGCTTTTGGTGCTCTCCATGCTCACGGGCCTGAGGCAGCGCTCGGGGCACTTTGAGGGCACGGTCATCGCCTGGATGGAGATCCGGAACTACCGCTTCCTCAAGCCCGTCTTCATCGGGGACACGGTCCATGGGGAAAGCGAGATCCTGGAGAAGCGGGAGACCTCCAAGCCCGACCGGGGCATCCTGGTGCAGCGGGTTAGGGTCTACAACCAGCGGGGCGAGGTGGTGCAGGAAGGGGAGTTCGTGACCATGGTCCGGCGGAGGCCGGCGTGAGCCCCTTTGCCCGGTGGTTCGGCGCGAAGGTGCTAAAGCGGGAAGGGGGCGAGGCGGAGCTTGCCCTGGAGGTGCGGGAGGAGTTCCTCCAGGGGCAGGGCCTGGTCCACGGGGGATCCTGGCCGCCCTCCTGGACAGCGCCCTGGGCCAGGCGGTGGGGTGCGGGTGGTCACCGCGGAGCTTTCCGTGAGCTACCTGCGGCCGGTGCGAGGGGGCTCCCTCCTCGCCCGGGGGTGGGTGGTCCACCCCGGAAAACACCTCCTTCACGCCGCGGGGGAAGCGCTCCTGGAGGGAAGGCGCGTGGCCTTCGCCAAGGGGGTCTTCTAGCGGGTAGGGGAATATACTGGGTCCAACGCCTAAGGAGGTGGGCATGTTCCCAAGCACCATGATGGAGGAGGAGCTCAACCTTTGGGACTTCCTGGAGCGGGCGGCGGAGCTTTTCGGAAAGAAAGAGGTGGTCTCCCGCCTGCACACCGGGGAGATCCACCGCACGGACTATGCTCGGGTCCACCGCCGGGCCAAACGGCTCATGGGGGGCCTGAGGGCCTTAGGGGTGGGCGTGGGGGACCGGGTGGCCACCCTGGGCTTCAACCACTTCCGCCACCTCGAGGCCTACTTCGCCGTGCCCGGGATGGGGGCCGTGCTCCACACCGCCAACCCCCGCCTCTCCCCCAAGGAGATCGCCTACATCCTGAACCACGCGGAGGACAAGGTCCTCCTCTTTGACCCGGGCCTCCTCCCCCTGGTGGAGGCCCTCCGGCCGGAGCTCAAGACCGTGGAGCACTTCGTGGTCATGGACGAACGGGCCCCCGAAGGGTACCTGAGCTACGAAGAGGTCCTGGGGGAAGAGGCCGAACCCGTGCGCGTCCCCGAACGGGCGGCCTGCGGCATGGCCTACACCACCGGGACCACGGGCCTGCCCAAGGGGGTGGTCTACAGCCACCGGGCCCTGGTCCTCCACACCCTGGCGGCGAGCCTTGCGGACGGCACCGCCCTTTCGGAAAGGGACGTGGTCCTCCCCGTGGTGCCCATGTTCCACGTGAACGCCTGGTGCCTCCCCTACGCGGCCACCCTGGTGGGGGCCAAGCAGGTCCTGCCCGGGCCCCGGCTGGACCCCGCCTCCCTGGTGGAGCTCATGGACGGGGAGGGGGTCACCTTCACCGCGGGGGTGCCCACGGTGTGGCTGGCCCTGGCGGAGCACCTGGAGGCCACGGGCCACCGCCTCAAAACCCTGAAGCGCCTGGTGGTGGGGGGAAGCGCGGCCCCTAGGAGCCTCATCGGGCGCTTTGAGCGCATGGGGATTGAGGTGCGCCAGGGCTACGGCCTCACGGAGACCTCCCCCGTGGTGGTGCAGAACTTCACCAAGAGCCACCTGGAAACCCTCTCCCCCGAAGAAAAGCTCACGCTCAAGGCCAAGACCGGCCTCCCCATCCCCCTGGTGCGCCTCAGGGTGGCGGACGAGAGGGGCCAGCCCGTGCCCAAGGACGGGAAGACCATGGGGGAGATCCAGCTCAAGGGCCCCTGGATCACCGGGGGGTACTACAAAAACGAGGAGGCAAGCCGGCTGGCCCTTACGGCGGACGGCTGGTTCCGCACGGGGGACATGGCCGTGTGGGACGAGGAGGGCTACCTGGAGATCAAGGACCGGCTCAAGGACCTCATCAAGTCGGGCGGGGAGTGGATCTCCAGCGTGGACCTGGAAAACGCCCTCATGGGCCACCCCAAGGTGAAGGAGGCGGCGGTGGTGGCCATCCCCCACCCCAAGTGGCAGGAAAGGCCCCTGGCGGTGGTGGTGCCCCGGGGGGAGAGGCCCACCCCGGAGGAGCTGAACGAGCACCTCCTCCAGGCGGGCTTCGCCAAGTGGCAGCTCCCCGACGCCTACGTCTTCGTGGAGGAGATCCCGAGGACCAGCGCCGGCAAGTTCCTGAAGCGGGCCCTGAGGGAGCAATACAAGAACCTGTACGGGGGAGGGTAGCCGATGTTTCTGGAAAAGTTCCGCCTAGACGGGAAGGTGGCCCTGGTCACCGGGGGCTCGAGGGGGCTTGGCCTCGAGGCCGCCCTGGCCCTGAGGGAGGCGGGGGCCCAGGTGGCGGTCATGGCCCGCCGGGCCAGCTTCTTTGAGGAGGCCAGGAAGCACCTCCCAGACGCCCTTTACCTGGAAGGGGACGTGCGGGACGAGGCCCGGGTGGAAGCCGTGGTGGAGGAGGTGGAAAGGAGCCTAGGCCCCCTCACCGTCCTGGTGAACGCGGCCGGGGTGAGCTGGGGCGCCCCCTCCTTGGAAATGCCCGCGGAGAAGGTGCGGGAGGTCTTGGAGGTGAACCTCGTGGGGGCCTTCCTGGTAAGCCGGGCCGCCGCCAGGAGGATGAAGGAGCGGGGCTACGGCAAGATCGTCCACATCGCCTCCATCGCCGGGCTCAAGGGGGAGTTCCCCGAGGTGTTGGACGCGGTGGGCTACTCCGCCTCCAAGGGGGGGCTCATCGCCCTCACCCGGGACACCGCGGCCAAGTGGGGCCGGTGGGGCATCCGGGTGAACGCCTTGGCCCCCGGCTTCTTCCCCACCCGCATGACGGAAAAGGTCCTGCCCAAGGCGGAGGCCTTCCTCAAGGCCTTCACCCCCTTGGGCCGGGCGGGGCAGCCGGGGGAGCTTGGGGGGGCGGTGCTCTTCCTGGCCAGCCCCGCCTCGGACTACGTCACGGGGGCCGTCCTCACGGTGGACGGAGGGGCCAGCGCGGTTTAAGCACCCCAAGGAAAGGGCACCCAGATGGGCTTCCGCACCCTGCTTGCCCTCCAAACCGAGGTCCACCCCGAGCACTACCGCACGGAGGAGGCCTTCCGGGAAAGGGTCTTCGCCCTCCTAAGGCCCTTAGAGGGCACCCCTTCCCCCCGCCTCGCCGCCTTTCCGGAGCTCTTCGGCCTCCCCCTCCTCCTCCACCTGGAGGGGGACTTCCACCCGCGGGAACTCCTGAAAGACCCCCTAAGCCCCTGGCGGCGGGCCCGGCGGGCCTATAGGGCCTTCCGGGACACCATGGCCGAGGCCGCCCGGCGCTTTTCGGCCTACCTCCTTGCGGGCACCCTCCTCTCCCCCCCCTACGAGGAGGAGCTTGCCCGGGGGCTTTTCCCCCGCACCCCCCTCTTTCAGAACCTGGCCCTCTTCTTCAACCCCCAAGGCCGCCTCCTGGCCCAGGTGCCCAAGATGGAGCTCACCCCACAGGAGCGCTGGCTGAAGCGGGGGGCCTTCGGACCCCACCTGGTGGCCACCCAGGCCGGGCGGGTGGGGGTTCTCATCTGCCTGGACGGTTTCTTTGAAGCCCACCTGGCCCGGCTGGACGCCCTGGGGGCGGAACTCCTCCTCCAGCCCTCGGCCAACCCTGCCCCTTGGGAGCGCCCCTGGCCCAAGGACCCAAGCCGGAAGGAGGGGGAGGTGTGGCTGGCCTCCGCCCGGGCACGGCTCCTGGGGCGGGAGAACCTTGGGCTCCTCCTGAACCCCATGCTGAACGGGAGGATCCTGGGCCTCACCTTTGAAGGGCAAAGCGGGATCTACGCCCCCGGGGAGGCCCTACGGCTGGCCCAGGGGCCCACGGGGGACGAGGCTCTCCTTATAACCTTTCCGGAAAGATCTGGATGGGATAGGGGCGGATGAGGGCCCGGCTGAGCCTCTCCCAGGCCCGGTCCAGGATGGGGGCCTTAAGCTCCTCCGCCACCTCCTCCAGGGGGACGCGCCCCGCGGGGAGGAGCCTCTCCAGAAGGATCAGGTGGTAGCCGAACTCCGTGCGCACCGGGGCGGAGACCTCCCCTGGCCTTAAGGCCCACAGGGCCTGGTCAAAGGCGGGCACGTAGGCCCCCCTGGCCTCGCACCCCAAGGCCCCCCCTTGGGGGGCGGAGCCGGGGTCTTGGGAGTGGGCCTGGGCCAGCTCGGCGAAGGAAGCCCCCCGCTCCAGCCGGTTTAGGAGGTCCTTGGCCTCCTCCAAGGTGGGCACCAGGATGTGCCGGGCGCAGGCCAGGGCGGGCCTCCTTGGGGGGTTTAGGTGGTAGAGGAAGCGGAGGGCGGCCGGGGAGACCTGAAGCCGGGCACGGTAGCGGGCCTCCAGGGCCTCCAGGGCCAGGGCCTCCCGGAGGAGGGTGCGGTAGGTGGGGAGGTCGGGAAGGCCCGCGCCCCTTAAGGCCTCCAAGAAGGCCTCCTCGCTGGGGAAGGCCCCCCTAAGCTCCTGGACGCGGGCTTCCACCTCTTCCTCTTTGGGGAAAAGCCCCTCCCTTTGGGCCCTTAGGAGGAGGGCCCGCTCCTCGGCCAGGGCCTCGAGGTAGGGCGCGCGGTACTGGGCGAGGAGGGCGCGGGTCTCCTCCGTGTCGGGCAGGCCCAGCTGGCCAAGGGCGCTTTTGATGAAGAGGCCGTAGCGGAGCTCAAAGGCCTCCTTGGTGATGGCCTCGGGGCCCACCTGGGCCACCACGTTCTCCTGGGCCGAGGCCAGGCCGAGGGCAAGGAAAAGGGCTAGAAAAAGACGCATGCCCCATCCTACCACCCTAGGGTAGGATGGGGGGCGTGGACGATCTGATCCTTAGGGCCGCCCGGGGGGAGCCCACCCCCCGCCCCCCGGTCTGGTTCATGCGCCAGGCCGGGCGCTACCAGGCCTCCTACCGGCGCATCCGGGAGCGCTACAGCCTGGTGGAGATCGTGAGGGAACCCGAGCTTTGCGTGGAGGTCACCCTGCTGCCGGTGCGGGAACTGGGGGTGGACGCAGCCATCCTCTTCGCGGACATCACCACCCCCCTCTACGGCATGGGGGTGGACCTGAGCCTGGTGGAGGGGAAGGGGCCCGTGATCCACCGCCCCATCCGCACCTCGGAGGATGTGGAGGCCCTAAGGCCCTTGGAGCCCGAGGAGGCCGTGCCCTTCGTCCTGGAGAGCATCAGGCGCCTCAAGGAGGTGCTAAAGGTGCCCCTCATCGGCTTCGCCGGGGCCCCCTTCACCCTGGCGAGCTACCTGGTGGAGGGGGGGCCAAGCCGGCACTTCCTGGAGGTGAAGGGCCTCATGTACCGGGAGGAGGCCCTCTGGCACCGCCTCATGGAGAAGCTCACCGAGGCCATGGCCCGCTACCTCCTGGCCCAGAAAGCGGCAGGGGCCGACCTCCTCCAGGTCTTTGACTCCTGGGTGGGGGCCCTTGCCCCTGCGGACTACCGCCGCTACGTGAAGCCCCACATGGAAAGGCTTTTCGGGATGCTAAAAGGGGCGGGGCCCGTGATCCACTTCGGCGTGGGCACCATGGGCCTCCTTAAGGACATGCAGGAGGCGGGGGGGGAGGTCATCGGCCTGGACCACCACACCCCCCTCCCCTGGGCCCGGGGGGTCCTGGGGGACACCCCCGTGCAGGGCAACCTGGACCCCGCCCTCCTCTTCGCCCCCAAGGAGGTGATCCGGCGGGAGGTGGGGCGGATCCTGGCGGAAAACGCAGGCCGCCCCGGACACATCTTCAACCTGGGGCACGGGATTCTGCCCAAGACCCCAGAAGAACACGTGCGCTACGTGGTAGAACTCCTGAAGGAGGGAAGATGAACGTCCTTCTCATGGCGTACGGCACCCCTTACGGCCCTGAGGACCTCGAGCCCTACTACACGGACATCCGCCGGGGCAAAAAGCCCCCCCATGAGCTCCTGGAGGAGCTCCAGGGCCGCTACGAGGCCATCGGCAAAAGCCCCCTGAACGAGATCACCCTGGTCCAGGCCATAAGGCTTCAGGCCCTCCTGAACCTCGAGGCCCCCCCCTACCCCCGCCGCCTCCAGGGGCCCTTCCCCCCCCGGGCCCCCCAGGGGCCGGCCCGGGTCTACGTGGGCACCAAGCACTGGCTCCCCTCCATCGGGGAGGCGGTGGCGGCCATGCACGAGGACGGGGTGCGGCGGGCGGTGGCCATCGTGGCCGCCCCCCACTACTCCTTAAGGAGCGTGGCCGAGTACAAGGAGAAGGTGGAGCAGGCCCTAAAGGGCCTCCCCGACCCCATAGAGATGGTCTGGGTGGAAAGCTACGAGGCCCACCCCGGCCTCATCGCCTGCTACGCAAGAAGGGTAGAGGAGGCCATCTGGCGGCTTAGGGAGCCGAAAAAGGCGGCCTTCGTCTTCACCGCCCACTCCATCCCCGTCGCCGCGGTGGAGCGGGGGGACCCCTACCCCAGGCAGGTGGAGAAGACGGCGGAGCTGGTGGCCAAGCGCCTGGGCCTCCCCCGCTTCAGCGTGGCCTACCAGTCCGCGGGCCGCACCCCCGAGCCCTGGCTCGGCCCCGACATCAACGAGCACCTGAGGGCCCTTAAGGAGGAGGGGTACGAGGAGGTGGTGGTGACCGCGGTGGGCTTCCCCGCGGACCACCTGGAGGTCTTCTACGACCTGGACCTCGAGGCCCAGGCCACGGCCCAGGAGGTGGGCCTAAGGCTCCTCCGCACCCGGAGCCTGAACGCCGACCTGGACTACATCCAGGTCCTGAAGGACCTGGTGGAGGCGGCGTGGCTCAGGTCGTAGTGGTGGGCGGGGGCTGGGCGGGGCTTTCCGCCGCCCTCGCCCTCAAGGAGGCCGGGGCGGAGGTCCTCCTCCTGGAAGGGAACTTAAGGCTTGGGGGCAAAGTGCGCACCCACCGCCAGGAGGGCTTTCTCCTGGAGGGGGGGCCGGACGCCAGCGTGCGCTACAAGAAGGAGGTCTTGGAGCTTGGGGAGCGGTTTGGCCTGGAGCCCGTGGGGACCCTCCCCGCCAAGCCCTCGGCCTACATCCTCAAAGGGGGCAAGGCCCACCCCCTGCCCGAGGGCCTTCTCCAGGTGGTGCCGGGGGACCTGAGGGCCCTGGCCAAAACCCCTCTCCTCTCCTTCTCGGGGAAGCTTAGGGCCCTCTTAGACCTCCTCCTCCCCCGGGGTGGCGCCCCGGACGAGGGCCTGAAGGCCTTCGTGGAACGGCGGCTTGGGCCCGAGGTCTACCGGGCCCTGGTGGCCCCCTTGAGCGGGGGGATCTACGGGGGGGAGCCGGACGAGCTTTCCATGCGGGCGGCCTTCCCCCAGCTTTTGGAGCTGGAGCGGAAGCACCGGAGCCTCATCCTGGGGGCCATGCGGGCCAGGAAGGCCCGGGGGAGCCGGGAGGGGGGAAGCCTCTTCTTCTCCTTCCGGGAAGGGCTTTCCGCCCTCACCCGCAAGATGGCGGAGGCCCTTTCGGAAAGCGTCCTCCTCGGCACCCCGGCCCTAGGCCTCGAGGCCCAGGGAAGCCGCTACCGGGTCCACACCCCAAGGGGCTTCCTGGAGGCGGAGGCGGTGGTCCTGGCCACCCCGGCCCCCCAGGCGGCCGCGCTCTTAAGGCCCTTCCTCCCCGAGGCCACCGCCCTCTTAAAGGGCATCCCCCACACCCCCGCGGCCACGGTGAGCCTGGCCTTCGCCGAGGCGCTTCCCCTTTCCGGCCACGGCCTCCTCATCGCCAAGGGGGAGGGGTACAGGGTGCGGGGCTTCACCTGGACCCACCAGAAGTGGCCGGAAAGGGCCCCGGAAGGCTTCAGCCTGGTGCGGGCCTACCTCTCGGGGGAGGAGGCCCGCCTGGGCGAGGCCGAGCTCATCCGCCTGGCCCTGGAGGACCTCGCCCGCTTCCTTGGCTTTACGCCCAAGGTCCACCGGGCCTGGGCCTTCCGCTTCCCCGAGGGGATGCCCGCCTACCGGGTGGGGCACCTGGAGCGGATTGAGCGGCTGGAGATGGCCCTCCTCAAGGCCCCCGGGGTGTTCCTAGCGGGGAACTACCTGGAGGGGGTGGGCCTCCCCGAGGTGGTGCGCTCCGGCAGGAAGGCGGCCGCCAGGGCCCTGGCGTATCTGGCCTTGGAAAAGGCCCCGGGCTAGCGGAAAAGGCCTACCCCTCTCCAGACACCTGCCGCACCTCGAGGCTCCTCAGCCGGTTCACCGCGGCGGCGAGCTCCAGGGGGCGCACCTCGGCGAGCTCCGGGGCCTCCTCCAGGAAGAAGAGGTCCTCCACCCCCGAAAGGGCGCGCTCCGCCAGGGCCTTCAGGGGGGTCTTCCCGTCCGAAAGGGCCTGGAGGCGCTTGAAAAGGGCCCCTAAGGCGCGCACCTGGGCCTCCTCAAAGAGGTCCAGGGCGGAGAGGTCCACCACCTCTTCCCCGAAGAGGAGCTCCCGCAGGCCCCGGCCCTTCACCCGTTCCTTCCGGCCCCGCCTGGGGTCAAAGCTTTCGGGGAGGGGGGCCCGGGGGACGACCCTAAGGGGGTAGCGGGGCTCGCCGAAGACCCGGCCCGTGGGGTGGGCCCGGGCCACCTCGCGGGCCTCGAGGGTGGCCTCCCTGGGCCGGTACCCCTCCATGAGGACCACGGTGTCCGCCAGCTCCAGGTAGTCCCCCACCCCTCCCACCACCAGGACCAGGCTCACCCCCAAAGCCTTCAGGTCCCCCACCCGGTCCAGAAGGGGGGTGAGGGTCTCCCGCCGGACCAGGGCCTGCATGCGGGCGTCCCGCACCAGGAGGTTGGTGGCCGAGGTGTCCTCGTCCAGGAAAAGGACCTCCGCCCCCATCTCCAGGGCCTCCAGAATCCCCGCGGCCAGGCTGGTGGAGCCCGAGGCGTCCTCCGTGGTGAAGAAGCGGGTGTCCTGGCCCAGGGGCAGGTCGTGGACGAAGGGCCTCAGGTCCACCCCCACCACGCTCCGCCCGTCCTCCGACTGGACCCGCTGCGCCCCCCTTCGGGTCACCACCCACTCCCGCCCATCCCCCGGGACGTGGGGGAAGACCCCGTGGACCAGGGCCTCGAGGAGGGTGGTCTTCCCGTGGAACCCGCCCCCGGTGATGAGGGTGAGCCCTTCAGGAAGGCCCATGCCAAAGACCTCCCCCCGGTGGGGGGTGCGGAAGGCCACCCGGAGGGAAGGAGGGCTCTCAAAGGGAATGGCCCCCTTGAGGGGCGCCTGGCTCACCCCGCTCTCCCGGGGAAGAACGCTTCCTTCCCCCACGAAGGCCACCAGGCCCCGCGCCTTTAAGGCCTCCTGGATGGCCCTATGGTCCTCCGCCTGGTGCACGTGGGCGAGAAGGGCCTTCCGGTCAAGCTCCGGGAGGAAGCCCCTCAAGGCCTCCCCCAGGGCGCGGAAAAGCCGCTCCGCCTCCCGCCCCAGGATGCGCCGCCCCGCCGCGGGAAGGCCCACCCGGAAGCGCAAGGAGAGGCCCTCGCCCAGATGGGCCCCCGCCCGCTTCAGCACCTTGGGGCTTTCCACCGCCACGCTCACCCGCCCCGAGGCCCCCGAGCCCCCCACGTGGGGCAGGGCCTTCAGACGGGCCTTAAGGCTCCTCAAGAGAAAGTCCTCCGCCGCCACCCGGCCCGCCTCGTTGGCGTAAACCCTATAGGGGCCCAGGGCCTCCTTGGGGTAGCGCACCTCCAGGACCGAGGGGGTGGCGAAGGGGTCCCCCTGCACGTGGACGAAGCGGAGAACGAACCCCTCCCCCACCCAGCTCCCCTTCAGGTCCTTATAGGCGGGGTAGGGGCGGCCTTCCAGCGTCCGGAGAAGGTCTAGAAGGTCCGCGTAGCGACGCACCCTCCTACCTTACAACCTCCGCCTCCACCCGCCTCAGGGCCCGGCCCAGGCGCTCCACCCCTTCCAGGAACTCCTCTTCGGTGATGGTGAGGGGCGGGGCCACCACCAGGAGGTTGTGCTTGGCGAGAAGGTACACCCCTTCCGCGAAGAGGGCCTTCAGGAGGGCCTGCATGGGGGGACTGAAGGGCGCGTGCCAGGGGGAAAGGGGTTCTTTGGTCTCCCGGTCCTGGACGAGCTCCACCCCGTAGAAGGCCCCCAGGCCCCGGACCTCCCCCACCCAGGGGTGGGCGAGGAGGGCGGAAAGGGCCTCGCGGAAGAAGGGCTCCATGCGCCTGGCCCGCTCAAAAAGCCCCTCCTCCTGGTAGGCCCGGAGGGCGGCGAGCCCCGCGGCCACCGCCAGGGGGTGGCCCGCGTAGGTGTGGCCCGTGGGCAGGGGGGTTTCGTCAAAGGCCTGGGCCAGGCCCTCCCGCACCAGCACCCCGCCCAGGGGCACGTAGGCCGAGGTCACCCCCTTGGCGAAGGTGATGAGGTCCGGTACCACCCCAAACCGCTCCGCGGCGAAGGCCGCCCCCACGCGGCCAAAGCCGGTCATGACCTCGTCAAAGACCAGGAGGATGCCGTAGCGGTCGCATATGGCCCGGACCCCTTCCAAGTACCCCTCGGGGTAGACGATGACCCCGTTGGACCCCACCACGGGCTCCAGGAAGATGGCCGCCACCCGCTTGGGGTCCTCGTGGAGGAGGACCCTTTCCAGGTGGTCCAGGGCCCTCTTCACCTCCTCCTTGGGATCTTCGGTGTAGAAGGGGCTCCGGTAGGGGTAGGGGGCGAAGAAGTGGACCACCCCAGGCATGGCGGGCTCCGCGGGCCAGCGCCGGTTCTCCCCCGTAAGCGCAGCGGAGCCCATGGTGGCCCCGTGGAAGGAGCGGTAGGCGGCGAGGATCTTAAACCGGCCCGTGAGGTGCCGGACAAACTTTATGGCGTCCTCGTTGGCCTCGGTGCCCGAGGGGGTGAAGAAGACCCGCGCCCCTTCCGGCCAGGGGGCAATCTCCGAAAGGGCCTGGGCGAGAAGGGCCCTTTTGTCGTGGAAGAGGCTCGGGGCGGCGTAGGCCAGGGTGGCCGCCTGCTCGCCGATGGCCTGGGCCACCTTGGGGTGGGCGTGCCCCAGGTTCACGGCCACCAGACCGCTGGAAAGGTCCAGGTAGCGCCGACCCCCCTGGTCCCAAAGCCAAACCCCTTCCCCCCGGACCACCAGGGGAGGGTCCAGGGGCTTCTGGGCCACCCAGGGGGTGAGGACGTGCTTCTTGTGGAGGGCCTTGAGGTCCATTTGGGCTGATTTTACCCCATAGAGCAACACGGAACCCCAAGCCAAGCCGCCCCGAACCCTAAGCGCCCGCTTCCCTAAAAACCCTTGACTTTCACAAAGGAAAGCTTTGGCCCTCAAAGGCAAAATCCGAATGTATTTTTTCCATTAAGGCCAAAATGTTCTCTCCGGGAGCGGCTTCTCACCACCCTTGACCTACCGAGTCCAACGCTGGTAGCATGTTTCCAAAGCCGGGCATCCGGCGGTGGATCTTGACAATCTAGTCTCGTTCAGCACGCAAGTATGCGCATTTGGATTCTCATCGCACCTTCCTCTGCGGCTTAAGCATGGGCCTAAACCTCGCAAAAAGCCCTTTATTCGCCTTATGTATATTCCAAGCTTCATCTTTCTCACAAACCCCCTTTCAGCAAGCCTGTCCAGGACGGGGCTCTTTAGGGGGTAGAGTTGCACGAGATGCTTCCCCGTCAGGGGATTGCGACTCCCGGGATACACGAGGATTGATGGCCCCAGGTTTTTACGTTGCACGAGATGCTTCCCCGTCAGGGGATTGCGACTTGACTTCTTTCCCGATTAGGTACATCTTTTTCCCCCTTTCCCGTTGCACGAGATGCTTCCCCGTCAGGGGATTGCGACCAGTCCCATTCGCTTTGCCTAGAGATTAGGGGCCTAGACTCATGTTGCACGAGATGCTTCCCCGTCAGGGGATTGCGACAATTGGAATCTTGAGCCGCGGTTTCTAACCATTGAGCTACTACGTGTTGCACGAGATGCTTCCCCGTCAGGGGATTGCGACCACGATTACCTCTTGGCCGATGGCCACTTGCTTGGCTGTGTTGCACGAGATGCTTCCCCGCAAGGGGATTGCGACGGAGGCACCCCCCCGGGCCGGCCCGGGGGTGCGGTCTTTAGGGGCTTGATTTTTTGCTGATAATGGTTTATCATTCTAAACATGAGCCGGGTTCTTGCCCTGCTGGTTCTGGCCTTTCTCCCCGCCCTAGCCCAGGTGCAGGTGGCCGCCACCACCCCCATCCTGGCGGACCTGGTGCGCCAGGTGGGGGGAGAGAGGGTGCGGGTGGCGGGCGTGGTCCCCCCGGGGGCCGACCCCCACACCTTTGAGCCCACCCCCTCCACCGCCAAGGCCCTGGCCCAGGCGAGGGTCCTCTTTGCCAACGGGCTGGGACTGGAACCCTTCCTGCCCAAGCTCCAGGCCCTCCTGCCCAAGGGGGCCCGGGTGGTGCGGCTTGGGGAGGGGGAAAAGGACCTGATCTGCGAGGAAGCCCATCGGGAGGACGGCCACGGGGAGGAGGAGCACGCCCACGGCCCCTGCGACCCCCACCTCTGGCTGGACCCCGCCTACGCCCTGCGCTACGCGGAAAAGATCGCCCAGGAGCTCACCCGGCTGGACCCCAAAGGGGAAGGGGCCTACCGGGCCAACCTGGCCCGCTTCCGGGAAGAGGTGGCCAAGCGGGACCGCGCCTATAGGGCCTGCGGGCTTAAAGGGGTGAAGGCCATCGCCCAGCACGATGCCTTCCGCTACTTCGCCCGGCGCTACGGCCTGGAGATCGTGGGGGTGCTTTCCAGCAGCAGCGCCCAGGAGGTGGGAAGCCGGGCCTTTTTGGCGCTGGTGGAAAAGGCCAAACGGGAAGGGGTGAAGCTCGTTTTGGCCGAACCCCAGTTCCGGGGCCAGGCCCTTAGGGCCCTGGCGGAGGCCACGGGGGCCCGGGTGGCCCTCCTCTACACGGACACCCTGGACGCCAAGGTCCCCACCTACCTGGCCCTTTTGGACCACAACCTGAAGGCCCTTTGCCCATAATGGAGGCATGGGCTTTCAAGAGGTCTTCGGCGCACCCCCAGAGGCCAGCGCCCAGGCCCCGGGCCGGGTGAACCTCCTAGGGGAGCACACGGACTACCAGGAAGGCTACGTCCTCCCCACCCCCCTCCCCTACTTCACCCGGGTGGAGGTGGGCCGGGCGGAGGGCCGAGTGGAGGCCTACAGCGAAACCCTCAAGGAGCTGAGGGCCAGGCCCCTAGGGGGAGGCCCCCAGGGGGACTTCCTGGACTACCTCCTGGGGGTGGTCTGGGCCCTGAGGGAGGCGGGGCACCGGGTGGAGGGGGCTAGGTTTTACATCCGGAGCGACCTCCCCATGGGGGCGGGGCTTTCCAGCTCCGCCGCCCTCGAGGTGGCGGCCCTCAAGGCCCTACGGGCCCTCCACCGCCTGCCCCTTTCCGACCAGGAGGTGGCCCTCCTGGCCCGGAAGGCCGAGGCGGAGTACGTGGGCGTGCGGTGCGGGATCATGGACCAGATGGCGGCCAGCCTGGGCCAGGTGGGCCAGGCCCTTTTCCTGGACACCCGCACCCTGGCCCACGAGAACCTGCCCCTGCCCCCGGGGGTGCGGGTGGCGGTCCTGGACCTGGGGCTTGGGCGGCGGCTTTCCGAGTCCGGCTACAACGAGAGGCGGAAGGAGGCGGAGGAGGCGGCCAGGCGGCTTGGGGTGAAGGCCCTGAGGGACGTGGCCGACCTTTGCATGGTGGAAAGCCTTCCCCCTCCCCTGGACCGCCGGGCCCGGCACATCGTGGGGGAGAACCTGAGGGTCCTGAGGGGGGTGGAGGCCCTTAGGCGGGGGGATGCCCGGGCTTTTGGCGAGCTCATGACCCAAAGCCACCGCTCCCTCTCCCGGGACTACGAGGTGAGCCTCCCGGAGCTGGACGCCCTGGTGGAGGAGGCCCTTAAGGCCGGGGCCTTTGGGGCCAAGCTCACGGGGGCCGGGTTTGGGGGGGCGGTGGTGGCCCTGGTGGCGGAAGGCCTTTACCCAGGCTTCCGCGAGGCCCTTCTCGCCCGCTTCCCCAGCCTGCGCATCCTTTAAGCTGAGGGTATGGAAAAACCGGGCCTCCTTCCCCTCCTGGACGCCCGCCTTCCCCTCACGGAGGAGGGCGTGGCCGAGGCCGCCCGCCTGGCGGGGGTGAGCCTGGCCCAGGCCTGGGGGGTGGTGCGCTACTACCCGCGGTATGGGGAGGTGCGGGAGGGGCGCTATCTGGTGGACGACCCCGTGGCCCGGGCCCGGGGGATTGGGAGCCTCCTGGAGGGCACGGTGGGCACCCATCCCCCCTTGGGCCTCGAGGCCCTGGCCCCGGCCTACGTGCGGGTGGAGGGGGAAGAGCGGTGGGTGGAGGTGGGGGGGCGGGCCGAGCCCTTCGCCACCTTCCGCCTCCCCTTCGCCCTGGGCCACGGGCGGAAGCTCCTCCCGCCGGAGCCCACGGACACCCTCGAGGCCTACCGGGCCCAGGGGGGGCTTAGGGCCCTGGAGGCCGCCCGCAAAGGGGACCTCACCCCGGAGGCCCTCCTAAAGGCGGTGGAGGAGGCGGGGCTTCTGGGCCGGGGCGGGGCCGCCTTCCCCACCCACCTGAAGCTCCGGGCCGTGGCCCGGGGGGAGGCCCCCCGCTACCTGGTGGCGAACGGGGACGAGTCCGAGCCCGGCAACTTCAAGGACCGCTTCCTCCTGGAGCACCACCCCTTCCTGGTCCTGGAAGGGGCCCTCCTGGCGGGCTTTGCCGTGGGGGCCAGCCGGGTCTACCTCTACATCCGGGAGGAGTTCCAGGCGGCCATCCGGGGGCTTAAGGAGGCCATAGGCGCCCTGGAGGAGGCGGGGCTGCTCCTGGTCCCCACGGAGGTCTTCCAAAGCGGGGGGCTTTACATCTGCGGGGAGGAGACGGCCCTTTTGGAGTCCATGGAGGGCCGGCGGGCCGAGCCCCGCCTGAAGCCCCCCTTCCCGGTGGAAAAGGGGCTTTGGGGCAGGCCCACCGCGGTGCAGAACGTGGAGACCCTGGCCGCCATCCCCCGCATCCTGGAGGGCCTCGAGGCCTGGCGGAGGGAGGAGCCCAAGCTCTTCTCCATCAGCGGGGACGTGGCCGCCCCCGGGCTTTACGAGCTCCCCCTGGGCACCCCCTTGGGGGAGGCCCTGAGGCGGGCCGGGGGGGAGCCGGAAGGCTTGAAGGCCGTTCTCCTGGGGGGCGCGGCGGGGGTCTTCACCCGGGACTTCGCCTTCCCCTTGCGCTACCGGGAACGGCTCCCCTTGGGGGCGGGGGCGGTGGTGGCCTTCGGGGAGGGGGTGGACCTCTGGGCGGTGCTGGAGGGCCTGGCCCACTTTTTCCAGGAGGAGTCCTGCGGCAAGTGCTTCCCCTGCCCCTTAGGAACAACGGTCCAGCTCGCCCTGGTCCAAAGGCGGGTGCGGGATGCCCGGCTGGTGGAGGACCTTGCGAGCACCCTAAAGGGAAGCCTCTGCGGGCTGGGCCAGTCCGCCTACTGGGCCTACCGGAGCCTACTGGAGGTGGAAGGTGCGGCTTAAGGTGGACGGGAAGGAAATGGAGGCCCGGGAAGGGGCGCTCCTTTTAGAGCTGGTGCAGGTCCCCACCCTCTGCCACCACCCCCACACGGAAACCCGGGGGCTCTGCCGCCTCTGTTTGGTGGAGGTGGACGGCCGTCTAAGCCCCGCCTGCGCCACGGAGGCCCGGGAGGGGATGGAGGTATGGAGCGACACCCCGGGGCTACGGGCCCTCAGGAAAACCCTCCTGGAGTGGCTCCTCCTCACCACCGACCTCAGCCTGGCCCCGGAGCTCCAGGCCCTGGCCTTGGCCCTCGAGGCCGAGCCCGGACGCTGGGGCGAGGTGCCGGGCCGGAAGGGGCGGGAGGCCATAGAGGATAACCCCTTTTTCCTCCGGGACTACGCCAAGTGCGTGAACTGCCGCCGCTGCGTGGACGCCTGCGGGGACGGGATCATGGGGGTCTACGCCCTCACCCTGACGGGGAGGGGCCTTCTCGCCCACCCCACCACCCCCTTGGACCGCCCCCTGCCGGAAACCCCCTGCGTCTTCTGCGGCAACTGCGTCCAGGTCTGCCCCACAGGGGCCTTAAGGCCCCTTACGGAGGTCTAAGATGCGCACCACCTGCCCCTACTGCGGCGTGGGCTGCCAGCTGGAGCCCGAGGTGCGGGCGGGCCGGGTGGTCCGGGTCCTGGCCCCGGACCTCCCCCCCAACCACGGGGCCCTGTGCGTGAAGGGCCGCTTCGGCCTGGACTTCCCCTTCTCCGGGAAGCGCCTCCTTTACCCCATGCTCCGGGAGCGGAAGGGGGCCCCCTTAAGGCGGGTGAGCTGGGAGGAGGCCCTGGACTTCGCCGCGCACCGGCTTCACGAAACCCTAAAGGCCCACGGCCCCGAGGCCCTGGCGGTCTTCCCCTCCGCCAAGACCACCAACGAGGAGGTCTACCTGGCACAGAAGCTGGCCCGGGTGCTCCTTTCCACCCACAACGTGGACCACTGCTCGAGGCTCTGCCACTCCTCCAGCACCGCGGCCCTAAGCCGCGCCCTGGGCGGGGCCAGCATGACCAACCCCCTGGAGGATATCTGGAAGACCGACCTCTTCCTGGTGGTGGGCTCCAACACCACGGAAACCCACCCGGTCATCGCCGCCATGATCAAGAAGCGGGTGCGCCAGGGGGCGAGGATGATCGTGGTGGACCCCCGGTACACGGGGATGGCCGAGGCCGCCACCCTGTGGCTCCGGGTGCGCCCGGGCACCGACCTCTTCCTCCTCAACGCCATGGCCCGGGTGGTGGTGGAGGAGGGGCTTTGGAACCGGGCCTACGTGGAGGAGCGCACGGAGGGCTTCCAGGCCTGGGCGGAAAGCCTCGCCCCCTACACCCTGGAACGGGCGGAGGAGGTCACAGGGGTGCCGGGGGAGCGGATCCGGGAGGCCGCCCGCCTCTACGCCACCACGGAGCGGGCCGGGGCCTACTGGGCCATGGGGGTCACCCAGCACACCAAGGGCACGGCCACCGCCCAGGCCCTGGTGAACCTGGCCCTGGCCACGGGCAAGGTGGGCCGGGAAGGGGCGGGGCTCAACCCCTTGCGGGGCCAGAACAACGTCCAGGGGGCGGGGGACATGGGGGCCCTGCCCGACGTCCTCCCCGGCTACGCCAAGGTGGCGGAGGAGGAGGCAAGGAGGCGGTTTGAGGCCTTCTGGGGCGTCCCCCTAAGCCCTAAGCCGGGCCTGCGCATGACGGAGGTCTTTGAGGCCATCCCCGAGGTGAAGGCCATCTACCTCATCGGGGAAGACCCCATGACCTCCGAGCCCTTCCAGGACCACACCAAGGCCCAGCTGGAGGCCCTCCCCTTCCTCATCGTCCAGGACATCCTGGAGAACGAGACCACCCCCTTCGCGGACGTGGTCTTCCCCGCGGCCAGCTTCCTGGAAAAGGAGGGGACCTTCACCAACACCGACCGCCGGGTCCAGCGGGTGCGGCGGGTCCTGGACCCCCCGGGGGAGGCCCGGCCCGACTGGTGGATCACCCGGGAGCTGGGGCGGAGGCTCGCCGCCCTCAGCGGCCGCCCCTGGCCCCTCCACGAAGGCCCCGAGGCCATCTGGGAGGAGATCCGGCGGGCCCTCCCCGGGATGATGGGGGGGATCAGCTACCGCAGGCTGGAGAAGGAAGGGGTGCGCTGGCCCTGCCCCTCCGAGGACCACCCGGGGGAGGCGGTGCTCTTCCGGGAACGCTTCAACACCCCCTCGGGCCGGGCCCGCTTCTTCCCCGTGGACTACACCCCCCCGGCGGAGACCCCCGACGAGGCCTACCCCCTCACCCTCTCCACGGGCCGGGTCCTCTTCCACTGGCACGGGGGAACCTTGAGCCGGAACAGCCGCCTCGAGGCCGCCTACCCCGAGCTCAAGGTGGAGGTGAACCCCCGGGACGCCGCCCGGCTGGGCATCGCGGACGGCGAGCGGGTTTTCGTGGTGAGCCGCCGGGGACGGATCCAGGCCCGGGCCTGGGTGACGGACCGCACCCCCGAGGGCGTGGTCTACGCCCCCTTCCACTTCGCGGAGGCCCCCGCCAACCGCCTCACCCAAGACGCCCTGGACCCCATCAGCCGCATCCCGGAGTACAAGGTGAGCGCCGTGCGGCTGGAGAAGCTGGACTAGAGGCTGGGGAAGGCGAAGGTCTCGTAGCCCAGCTCGGCCACCGCGAACCAGCGGTACTGCTCCCCTCGGAAGGCCCAGTAGGCGCCGTAGATCTTGCGGTAGGTGGCGTCCTTGGCCGCCTGCTCCTCGTAAAGGGCCCGGGCCTCCTCCAGGGCCTTTTTCATGATCTCCGCGGGCCACTTCCGGAGGCGGACCCCGGCCTTCAGGAGGCGGTCTAGGGCCCCCGGGTTCTGCGCGTCGTACTTGGCCATCATGGTGAGGTTGACCTCGGCCGCGGCCACCTGGAAGGCCTCCTGGAACTCCTTGGGCAGGCGTTGCCACTCCCTTAGGGAAACCAGGAAGGAAAGCTGGGCGGAGGGCTCCCAGAAGGAGGGGTAGTAGTAGTACCGGGCCACCTTGTAAAAGCCCAGCTTCTCGTCGTCGTAGGGCCCGGAGAACTCCGTGGCGTCAATGGTGCCCCGCTCCAGCGCGGGGTAGATGTCCCCCGCGGCCAGGGTCTGGGGCACCACGCCAAGCCGCCCCATCACCAGCCCCCCAAGGCCGGGGATGCGCATCCTGAGGCCCCTTAGGTCGGAAAGGGCCTTGATCTCCTTGCGGAACCAACCCCCCATCTGGGCCCCGGTGTTCCCCCCGGGGAACTGGATCACCCCGAAGTCGGCGTAAAGCCCCCGGAGGAGTTCCAGCCCGCCCCCGAAGAGCATCCAGGCGTTGTGCTGGCGGTAGGTCATGCCGAAGGGCACGCCCCCGTCAAAGGCCAGGGCCGGGTTCTTCCCCACGTAGAAGGGCCCGTAGGTGTGCCCGGCCTCCACCGTGCCCTGCTGCACCGCGTCCAGCACCTGCCCCCCGGGCACGATCTCCCCCGCCTGGTAGACCCGGATCTGGAACCGCCCCCCCGTGAGCTCCGCCACCCGGGCCGCCAGGTCCTCCGCGCCCCCGTAGAGGGTGTCCAGGCTCCGGGGGTAGCTCGAGGCCAGGCGCCAGCGCACCTGCGGGCTCGCCTGGGCCCGCGCCCCAAAGAACGCGCTCGCCACCACCCCCACGCCCACCTTGGCCAGAAAGCGCCGCCTTTCCATAACCCCTCCTTTGGCCAAGGATTATACCCTCCACCCTTGCCCTCCAGGCCTCCTTCTCGGTAGCATGGGGCCATGCTCCAGTACCCCGAGCTTCCCTTGGAAAGCCCCCTCATCGACGTGGAGCTCCCCGACCCCCGGGGGGGCCGGTACCGGCTTTCCCAGTTCACGGAGCCCCTCTTGGCCGTGGTCTTCATGTGCAACCACTGCCCCTACGTGAAGGGCTCCATCCGGGAGCTGGTGCAGCTGGCCGAGAGCTACCGGGGGCAGGTGGCCTTCGTGGGGATCAACCCCAACGACTGGGAGCGCTACCCCGAGGACAGCCCCGAAGGCATGGTGGCCTTCGCCAAGGAGCACGGCATCTTCTTCCCCTACCTGGTGGACGAAACCCAGGAGGTGGCCAAGGCCTACCGGGCCACCCGTACCCCCGAGGTCTTCCTCTTTGACGAGAGGCGCCTCCTGCGCTACCATGGCCGGATCAACGACAACCCCAAGTTCCCCGACCAGGTGCAAAGCCACGACCTCAAAGCGGCCATAGAGGCCCTTCTCCAGGGGCAGGACCCCCCCCTGAAGGAGGCCCCCGCCCTGGGCTGCAGCATCAAGTGGCGGCCCGGAAACGAGCCTGAAGTAAAGATCGGCTAGCCTTAGCGGCGCTGGCGCCAAAGCCCCTTCCTGGGGTCAAAGGGGCAGGCGCGGAAGGCCACCCTTGGGCAGTGGCGGCGCCCCAGGCGAACCTCTTCTGCTAAGGACCTCGGCATGCCGCAGGCCGGGCAGGGGGGGTTCGGCCTTCCCAGGCCCCTAAGCAGAAAAAGTACCAAAAAGATCAGAAGGGCTAGGAAGAAAAGGGGCTCCACATGCCCATTCTATTGACCGGGAGCCTGAGAAAAGGTAGGCTTTCCCCATGCGCGTTCTCGTCACGGGCGGAGCGGGGTTCATCGGCAGCCACATCGTGGAGGACCTGCTAAAGGCGGGCCTCGAGGTGGCGGTGCTGGACAACCTCTCCACGGGCAAGCGGGAAAACCTCCCCCAGGGGGTGGCCTTCTACGAGGCGGACCTAAGGGACCGGGAAGCGCTGGAAGGGGTCTTCCAGGACTTCCGCCCCACCCACCTCTCCCACCAGGCGGCCCAGGCCTCGGTGAAGGTGAGCGTGGAAGACCCCCTTCTGGACTTCGCCGTGAACCTGGTGGGGGGCCTGAACCTCCTGGAGCTCGCCCGGAAGTACGGGGTGGAGAAGCTGGTCTTCGCCTCCACCGGGGGGGCCATCTACGGGGAGGTGCCGGAGGGGGAGGCCGCGGAGGAGACCTGGCCCCCCAAGCCCAAAAGCCCCTACGCGGCCAGCAAGGCCTCCTTTGAACACTACCTCTCCGCCTACGGGCAGAACTACGGGCTCAGGTGGGCCTCCCTGCGCTACGGCAACGTCTACGGCCCCCGGCAGGACCCCCACGGGGAGGCCGGGGTGGTGGCCATCTTCGCGGAGCGGGTCCTCAAGGGGGAGCCCGTAACCCTCTACGCCCGCAAGACCCCGGGGGACGAAGGGTGCGTGAGGGACTACATCTACGTGGGGGACGTGGTGGCGGCGCACCGGCTTGCCCTCCTTTCCCTGGAAGGGGTCTACAACGTGGGCACCGGGGAGGGCCGGACCACCCTGGAAGTCCTCCAGGCCGTGGCCGAGGCCGCCGGGCGGACCCCCGAGGTGCGCCCCGCCCCCCCACGCCCCGGAGACCTGGAACGGAGCGTCCTCTCCCCCGCCAAGCTCATGGCCCACGGCTGGCGGCCCAAGGTGGACTTCCGGGAGGGCATCCGCAAAACGGTGGAGAGCTTCCGGGCTCCTTGACATACCCCACCCCCCTATCTGAAGATGGGGGGTATGCGGAGCCTGGCCGCCTTTAACCCCAGCTGGTTCGCCGCGGTGATGGGCGGAAGCGGGGTGGCCTTGGCCCTTAAGGCCTTCGGCTTCCCCCTCCTGGCCCAAGCGGCGTACGCCCTGGCCCTTTTCTGGTTCCTCCTCAGCCTGGCCTTCTTCCTGGGGAAGCTCCTCCGCCACCCGCAAAGGGTCTGGCAGGACCTCCACCACCCCCTCCTTTCCCAGATGCACGCCACCTTCCCCCTGGCCTTCCTCCTCCTCTCCCTGGCCACCCAGGGGCTCTACCCCGGCTGGACGGGCCTCGCCCTGGGGCTTTACCTGGTGGGGGCCTTCCTCGTCCTCCTCATGAGCCTCCTCATCGGCTTTCTCACGGTGAGCCGCCTGCGCCTGCCCCTGGAAAGCGCCAACGGGACCTGGTTCATCCCCCCGGTGTCCAGCCTGGTGGTGCCCCTGGCGGGGGGCGGCCTCCTTACCGCCCTCGGGCCCTGGGCCCGGGAGGCCTTCCACCTGAACCTCCTCTTCCTAGGCCTCGGCCTGGTCCTCTTCCTCTGGGTGGGGGCCAACCTCTTCGGCCGCCTTTACGCCCACGAACGGCCCGCCCACGAGCTCATCCCCAGCCTCTTCGTGGGCCTGGCCCCCGTGGGGGTGGGGGTGCTGGCCCCCTTGCGCCTCTTTGAGGGGGCGGAAAAGGCGGGCCTGATGCCCTTCCCAGAAGGGCTTTACCTCCTGGGGACGGCCCTCTTGGGGCTTGGGGGGTGGTGGTTCCTCCTGGCCCTGGCCCTCCTCCTGGAAAGCCTTCTCCTGCACCGGGTGCGGATAGGGTTTAACCCCGGGCTTTGGGGCCTGGTCTTTCCCCTGGCCGCCCTCACCCTGGCGGCTAGGGCCTTGGGGGAGGGCCTGGGAAGCGGGGTCTTCCAGGTCTTGGCCTGGGGGCTTTTCCTGGTGCTTTTGGTCTTCTACCTGCCCCTAGCCTACCTCACCCTCCTGGCCTTCCTCCGCCTGCGGGTCCTCCAGGCCCCGGGCCAGGAGAAACCGGGCGGCGCGCACCCGGGCCCTAAGGGCGCCTAGGCGCTTTTGGTCCTCCTTTAGGCGCCGTTCCGCCTCCGAAAGGGCTTCCGCCCGCGCCCTCGGCCCTGCCCCGCCCAAGACCTCCCGGCGGGCGAAGAAGCCCTCGAGGCTCATCCAGTGGAGAAGCTCCTCCCGCTCCACCCCTAGGGTCTCCGGGCGCACCCCGGGCAGGGCGGCCTTCACCCGGGCGTAGGCCTCCCGGAGGGGAAGCCCTTTCCGCACCAGGAGGTCCACCGCCTCCGAGGCCATGACCTCGGGGGAAAGCTCGGAAAGGAGCCGCTCTTCCACAAACTGGCTCTCCTCCAGGGCCACCCAAAGCAGCTCCAAAGCCCCTTCCCCCGCCTCCAGGAGCTCCGACAAAGGCTCCAGGACCCCGGTGGAGTGGTCGTTCAGGTCGGTGAAGGGGGTGTTGTGGTTGAGGGCGAGAAGGGTGCCCACCCCCCCAAGGAGCCGGGCCGCGTAGATGCGGGCGTGCTCCAGGACCACGGGGTTGCGCTTCTGGGGCATGAAGCTGGAGCCCTGGGCCAGGCTCTCCCCCACCAAAAAGGCCCCCGCCTCCGCCCAGCGGAGGAGGTCCGTGGCCAGGCGGGTGAGGCTCGTCCCCAGTAGGGCCAAGGCGGCGGCCAGCTCCAGGGCGTAGTCCCCCGAGGCCACCGCGTCCAGGGTGTGCTCCACCGGCCCCGCAAAGCCCAGGAGGTGGGCGAGCCGCCTCCGGTCCACGGGGTAGGGGTTTCCGGCCAGGGCGCTGGCCCCCAAGGGGGAGCGGTCCACCCCGGAAAGGGCCCGGAAAAGCCGCTCCGTATCCCGGGCGAGGAGGGCCTCCACCCCCAGGAGGTAGTGGTCCAGGGTGGTGGGCTGGGCGGGGCGGTGGTGGGTGGAGAGGACCAAAGGCACCCCGAAGTGGCCCCGGGCCCGCGCGAGGAGCGCTTTGCGGAGCCTCAGGAGGTCCCCCAGGAGGAGCAGGGCGCGGTCCTTGAGGTACGCCCGGAACACCGTGAGGTCCAGGTCGTTCCGGCTCAGGCCCCGGCGCAGGGCCCCCGCCACCTCCTCCCCCCAGTGCTCCAGGAGCTGGGCCTCTATGGAGAAGAAGGCGTCCTCCACCTCCCCCGTGAAGCTCGGCAGGGGCAGGGTCCTGAGCTCCCTCAGGGCGGCCACCGCCTCTTTGGCATGGGGCACGCCCAGGCGGGAAAGCTCCAGGGCGTAGGCGGTGAGGGCATCAAAGAAGTGGGGGACGAGGGCCTCCCGGGCAAAGCGGTAGTGCCGGGCCAGGACCCAGCGGCGGAACACCCGGTGCCAGCGGGCCATGGCCCCATGCTACGCCCTTCCCTCGAGGGCGCGGGGCCCCTACCAACCGTCCGGTAACCCCCTTGCCAAAACCCGGGCCTCCTGGTAGGCTTGGGGCCAAAAGGAGAAAGGAGGCTTCCATGAAGCGCAGGGAGTTTTTGCAGAAGGTGGGTGTGGGTTCGCTTTTAGGTCTAGGCATGCCCTTCTTCGCCCGGGCCCAGGCCCGGCCGGTGAAGATCGCCACCCTCCTCCCCCTCACCGGGCCCTTCGCCTTCGCGGGGAACGCGGGGCGGGAGGGGTTCGTGGACGGGGTGGAGTACGTGAACGAGGTCCAGGGGGGCATCGCCGGCCGCAGGCTGGAGCTCATCGTGGAGGACACGGGCTACGACGTGGCCAAGGGCACCGCGGCCTTCAACCGGGTGCTGAGCCGGGAGCGGCCCGACGAGCTCCTTTTCGTCTACGGGGACTCCACCGGGCTTTCCAAGGCCCTGGCCCCGGAGATCGCCCGGCTGGCCCTGCCCTACTCCGCCACCAGCTTCGCCAGCGAGCTCGCGGACCCCAAGACCTACCCCACCATCTTCGTCTTCGGCCCCACCTACAACGACATGATGGAGGCCCTGCTCCGCCAGATCCGCCTGGAGAAGGCCCGGGCCCGCATCGCCCTGGTGTACTCCAACACCGAGTTCGGCCGCGACCCCATCCCCTACGCCAAGGAGCGGGCCAAGGCCCTGGGCATGGAGGTGGTCCACGAGGAGGTCACCCCCCCCGCCTTCACCGACGCCACCCCCATCGCCCTAAACCTCCGCCGGGCCAACCCCGACTTCGTCATCCTCCAGGGCTACGCCCTTTCCGCCGAGCCCCTCATCCTGAGGGCCGCGCGGGAGCAGGGGCTTAGGGCCAAGTTCATGGGCACCTACTACTCCGCCGAGCTCGCCCTCATCCAGCGGGCGGGCCCGGCGGCGGAGGGCTTCACCGTCACCTACCACAACGCCTACTGGTACGACACCCTGGTGCCCATCGTGGACGAGATGCGGAAGTTCCGCCAACGGAAGGGCCGGGACCTCTCCTACCGCCCCACCTACTACATGGGGAGCCTGGGGGTGGTGCTGGCGGTGGCTGAGGCCCTGCGCCGGGCCGCGGGGGCCGGCAAGCTCACCCGCGCGGGGCTGGTGGAGTACCTGGAGAAGCTGGAGGACTACAACGGCCTGGGCCTGCAGCGGAGCTACCGCTTCGTGAACCACCGCCTGCCCTACACCAAGCTTTACCGGGCCAACGTGGCCAAGGGCCGGTTTGACGCCATCACGGACTGGCTCACCCTGGCATGACCGACCTCTTCCCCTACCTCATCGGGGGGCTCACCAACGGGGCGCTCTACGGGCTTTTGGCCCTGGGCTTCGTCCTGGTCTACCGGGCCACCAGCGTGGTGAACTTCGCCATCGGGGAGTTCCTCCTGGTGGGGGCCTACCTCACCTACACCCTAAGCCTTTTCCTGCCCCTCCTTCCGGCCCTCCTCCTGGCCCTGCCCCCCGCCTTCCTCTTCGGGCTCCTGGTGGAGCGGGGGTTCGTGCGCCCGCTCCTCGGGCGGAACGTGGTGGCGGTGATCATGGCCACCATCGGCCTGGCCGCGGTGCTGGACGGGGGCACCCAGCTCGTCTGGGGCCCCGACCTCAAGTACCTCCCCACGGGCCTTCCGGAGCTGGGGTTTGAGGCGGGGGGGGTGTTCGTGCCCTCGAGGGCCGTCTGGAACCTCCTCCTGGCCCTGCCCGTGGGGCTTCTGCTCCTCTACCTCCTCAGGCGAAGCCGCTACGGGGTCCTGGTGCGGGCCATCTCCGAGCGGGAGGTGGCCGCCCTGGCCCTTGGCATCCCCACGGCCCGCATCCTGGCCGCGGTCTGGGGGCTTTCCGCCCTCCTCGCCACCCTGGCGGGGGCCCTTCTGGCCGCGGCCAGCGGGGTGGGGTACAACCTGGTCTTCTTCGGCCTCAAGGTCTTCCCCGTGGCCATCCTGGGGGGGCTGGACTCCGTGGGGGGGGCGCTGGTGGCGGGGTTCCTCTTAGGGGTGCTGGAGGCCCTTTCCCAGCGCTACCTGGAGCCGGTCCTCCCCGGCTTCACCGAGGCCCTGCCCTTCCTGGTGGTCCTCCTGGTCCTCCTGGTGCGGCCCTACGGGCTTTTCGGACAGCGCGAGATTGAGAGAGTGTGATGGAGCTCCTGGTGGAAAACCTCAAGGCGGTCTACCGGGGGGTGATCCTGGCCCTGGACGGGGTGTCCCTCAGGGTGGGCCCGGGGGAGGCGGTGGCCCTTCTCGGGCCCAACGGGGCCGGGAAGAGCACCCTGGTGCGGGCGGTGGCCGGGCTCCTACCCAAGTTTGAAGGCCGGGTCCTGGACGGCCACATCCGCCTGAACGGCCAGGAGGCCACCCACCTGGACCCGGTCCGGCTCTCCGCCTTAGGGCTCACCGCCCTCCTGGAGGGCCGGCCCATCTTCCGCCACCTCACCCCCTTGGAGAACCTGGTGGCCGCGGGCCACCGCCTCTCCCCCAAGGCGCTTAAAGAGGGCATAGAGGAGGTCTTCGCCCGCTTCCCCCGCCTTTTTGAGCGCAGGAACGAGCAGGCGGGCTACCTCTCGGGCGGGGAGCAGCAGATGCTCCTCCTCGGCATGGCCCTCCTCACGGAGCCCAAGCTCCTGGTGGTGGACGAGCCCTCCTTGGGCCTTGCGCCTAAGCTGGTGGCGGAGGTCATGGCCACCCTGGACGCCCTAAGGCGGGAAAAGGGGCTAAGCCTCCTCCTCGTGGAGCAAAACGCCCGGGCCGCTTTGGGGGTGGTGGACCGGGTCTACGTGCTGGAGCGGGGCCGGGTGGTCTTTGAGGGGGACGCCAAGGCGGCCATGGCGGACCAGGACGTGATGGAGTTCTACCTGGGCAAGGACGTGGTGGGCTTCCGCGAGGCCAAGCGCTACCGGAGGAGGAAGCGGTGGGTGTGATCCTGGAAGCCAAAGACCTCCACCTTTCCTTCCGAGGGGTGAAGGCCCTAAACGGAGTCTCCTTCCGGGTGGAGGAAGGGGCTTTCTACGCGGTCATCGGCCCGAACGGGGCCGGAAAGACCACCCTCCTCAACGTCCTTTCCGGGGTCTACGAGCCGGAGCGGGGGGAGGTGGCCTTCTTGGGGCAAAGCCTCAAGGGGAAAAGCCCCCAGGAACGGGCCCGGATGGGGCTTGGGCGCACCTTCCAGGGCCTCGAGCTCTTCCGGGGGATGAGCGTCCTGGACAACGTGAAGCTGGGGGCGGAGCTGGCCCTTTCCGTCTACCCCATGGGCCTGCCCCGGGCGGAGCGGGAGTGGGCCCTGCGCGCTTGGGCGGAGGAGGTCCTGGACTACCTCCACCTCTCCCCCTACCGCCACGCGCCAGCAGGCATGCTCCCCTACGGGCTCCAGAAAAGGGTGGAGGTGGCCCGGGCCCTGGCCGGGCGGCCCAAACTCCTCCTCCTGGACGAGCCCATGGCGGGGCTCGCCCTGGAGGAGAAGCAGGACCTGGCCCGCTTCCTTCTGGACGCCCGGCTGGAGTGGGGGGTTACCCTCCTTTGGGTGGAGCACGACCTAAGGGCGGTGCTGGAGCTATCCGACCGGGTGCTCGTCCTCTCCTACGGGGAGGTCCTCTACGAGGGCCCCCCGGAAGGGGTGAGGGAAGACCCCAAGGTGGCCGAGGCCTACTTAGGGCAAGCCTAGAGGTGGCGCGTGAAGGGAACGCTTCTGGAATATCTCCATCGTAACGCGGAGACCCAGCCCCACGCCCCCGCCCTCCGGGTGAAGCGGCTTGGGGTCTGGCAGAAGACCTCCTGGAGGGCGCTTTGGGAGAAGGTCTTGGGCCTGGCCGCGGGGCTTAGGGCGTTAGGGCTTAGAGAGGGGGAGGTCCTGGCCATCCTGGGCCACAACGCCCCCGAGTGGGTGGAGGCGGAGCTCGCGGCCCAGGCCCTGGGGGCCCTCCCCATGGGCATCTACGCCGACGCCATGCCCGAGGAGGTGGGCTACTTCCTGGAGTTCACCGGGGCCAGGGGCATCGTGGTCTCGGACGAGGAGCAGCTGGACAAGGTCTACCCCCACCTGCACCTTTTGGACTTCGTCCTGGTGTGGGAGGAGGCGGGGATGAGCCGCCACTTCCGGGGGAAGGTCAGGCGCTTCAGCGAGGCCTTCCTGGACCCCAAGGAGGCCCTCCCCCACGTGGCGAAGCGCCGCCCGGAGGAGACGGCCCTCCTCGCCCCCACCTCGGGCACCACGGGGCGGAGCAAGCTGGCCATGCTCTCCCACCAAAACCTCATCGCCGGCCACCTGGCCCTCAGGGAGGCCCTGGGCTTCCAGAAGGGGGCTTGGGTCTTCAGCTACCTCCCCCTCCCCTGGATCGGGGAGCAGATGCTCACCGTGGTCCAGGCCCTCCTCGAGGGCTCGGTGGTCCACTTCCCCGAAGACCCCTTGACCCTCCGGGAGGACCTCAAGGAGGTCCAGCCCGACTTCTTCCTGGCCCCCCCCAGGCTTTGGGAGGACATGGCGAGCCTGGTGCAAAGCCGCATGGCGGACGCGGACCCCCTTAAGGCCTTCTTCTTTCGGGCGGGGATGGCGGCCCTCCTGGAGGGGGCCAGGCGGGAGTTCAGGGGGGAAAAGGTGGGGCCTTGGCTGGAGTTGAAGCGGGCCCTCTTCTACCCCCTCATCGCGAGGCCCCTCCGGGCCCGGCTCGGCCTTGCCGCCTGCCGCATCGCGGTGACGGGGGGGGCGCCCTTGGGCCCCGAGGTCTTCACCTTCTTCCGCGCCCTGGGGGTGGACATCCGCCAGGTCTACGGCCAGTCGGAGACCGCCGCGGCCACCACCGCCCACCGCACGGGGGACGCCCCCCCGGAGACCGTGGGCCCCCCCCTGCCGGGGACGGAGGTACGCTTGAGCGAGGAGGGGGAGATCCTGGTACGGGGGCCCCAGGTCTTCCAGGGCTACTTCAAGGGGGAAAAGGCCACGGAGGAGGCCTTCACCGAGGACGGCTTCCTGCGCACGGGGGACGCGGGGGCGCTGGACGAGCGGGGCCACCTCATCGTCCTCGGGCGGGTGAAGGAGGTGGGGGCCCTCCTGGACGGGACCCGGTTCGCCCCCCAGTTCCTGGAAAACCGCCTGAAGTACTCCCCCTACATCCGCGAGGCCATCGTCCTCGGCCACGGGAAGCCCTACGTCACCGCCCTCATAGAGATAGACCCCGAGAACGTCCAGAACTGGGCCCGGCGCCGGGGCATCCCCTTCACCACCTACCTCTCCCTCACGGAGCGCCCCGAGGTGCGCGCGCTCATCGCCGAGGAGATCCGCATGGTGAACCGGACCCTTCCCGAGAAGCTCCGCATCCAGCGCTTCGCCATCCTGCCCAAGGAGCTCCACCCCGACGACGAGGAGATCACCCGCACCCGCAAGGTGCGCCGCCAGGTGGTGGAGGCCCGCTACGCCCCCGTGCTCCAGGCCCTCTACGGGGAGGGCGGGCGGGTGGAGGTCACCCTCCCCATCCGCTACCTCGAGGGCGAGGGCCGGCTGGAGGCGAGCCTCGAGGTCCAGGAGGTCTAGGATGTACGCCCTCTCCAAGCGCCTCACCGATGGCTTCAGCCGCCGTTTTGCCCGGGCGGTGCGGGAAACCTACCGGGAGGACGAGGCCTACGCCAGCACCCCCTTGGGGCGGCTCGCCCTTCTCGGCTTCCTTCTCCTCCTCTTCCTCCTCCCCCTCCTCCTCGGGCCCTACCCCATGTACGTCCTCACCCTGGTGGCCATCGGGGCCCTAAGCGCCCTGGGCCTCCACCTCCTGGTGGGGGGGGCGGGGCAGATCTCCTTGGGCCACGCGGCCTTCATGGGGGTGGGGGCCTACACCGCAAGCCACCTCTTTGGGCCCCTTGCCCCCTTGGGGGTGCTCCTCGGGGGGGCGCTTTCCGCCCTCCTCGGCCTCCTCCTCGGCCTCCCCTCCTTGAGGATCAAGGGGGTGTACCTGGCCATCGCCACCCTGGCCTTCCAGTTCCTGGCGGACTACGCCTTCAAGAACTGGGAGGCGGCCACGGGGGGGATCCGGGGCCGCACCCTGCCCCCGGCGGAGCTTCTGGGCTTCTCCCTGGGAAACGCGGAAAGCCTTTGGTACCTGGTCCTCCTCTTCGCCCTGCCCCTTTTCTTCTACGGCAAGCGCCTCCTCTCCACCCGCGCGGGGCGGGCCTTCCGGGCGGTGCGGGACAACGACCTCTCCGCCCGGGTGGCGGGGGTGGACCTGGTGCGGACCAAGCTCTTCGCCTTCGCCCTTTCCGCCTTCTACGCGGGGGTGGCGGGGGGCCTCCTGGCCAACCTCTACAAGGCCGTGACCCCGGAGTACTTCCCCCTTTCCGTGAGCATCCAGTACCTGGCCATGGTCATCGTGGGCGGGGCGGGGACGGTCCTGGGGGCGGTGCTCGGGGCCTTTTTCGTCCTCCTCATCCCCGAGGTGCTGAATAGCTTCGTGGGCGCCCTCGGGCCCCAGTACGCGGCGGCCCTGGCCGCCTGGCGGAACGTGGTCTTCGGCCTCCTCATCCTCCTCTTCCTCATCCTGGAACCCTTGGGCCTGGTGGGGCTTTGGGGGAGGGTAAGGGACTACTTCCGCACCTGGCCCCTCCCCTACTAGGCCTAAGAACAAAGGCGGGGCTAAGCTTGGGGTATGGAAGGCATCCGCAAGCAGGCGGAAGGGGCCATCCGGGAGTTCCTGGAGCTCTT
Organism: Thermus oshimai DSM 12092; assembly: GCF_000373145.1. Taxonomy (NCBI): domain Bacteria; kingdom Thermotogati; phylum Deinococcota; class Deinococci; order Thermales; family Thermaceae; genus Thermus; species Thermus oshimai. The sequence continues at coordinate 68,244 of NZ_KB890622.1, read as the reverse complement.
CCCCATGCCCAAGGGAAGCCTCTTCGTCCTCGGGGGGTCCACCAGCGAGGTCCTGGGGGAAAAGGTGGGGACGAGGCCCAGCCTCGAGGCCGCAGAGGCCATCCTGGAGGGCCTCCTCCCCCCCCTTCTGGAGCGGGGGGTGTGGGTGGCGGTGCAGGGGTGCGAGCACCTGAACCGGGCCCTGGTGGTGGAAAGGCAGGCGGCCTTGGCCTATGGCCTGGAGGAGGTCACGGTCTTCCCCCACCCCAAGGCCGGGGGGAGCCTGGCCACGGTGGCCTTCCTCCGCTTCCAGGACCCGGTGATGGTGGCCTCCCTAAGGGCCCAGGCCCACGGGGGGATGGACATCGGGGGGGTCCTCATCGGGATGCACCTCCGCCCGGTGGCCGTGCCCCTACGGCTTTCCGTGCGAAGGATTGGGGAGGCGGTGCTCCTCGCCGCCAAAACCCGCCCGCCCCTCATCGGGGGAGGGCGGGCGGTCTACACCCGGGAGGAGATGCTTAGGAAGGTGGAAGAATATCGGCAAGGGCTTCCCTGAAAAGGGCCGCCACCCCTAGGGCCTCGTAGCGGGTGTAGTGGCCCATGAGGGAGAGGCGGAAGATCCGGCCCTTTAAGGGCCCCTGCCCCCCGGCGATCACCGCGCCCCGCCGGGCGAAGGCCTCCTTCACCCTTCCATAGGGCACCCCTTCGGGCAGGTAAAAGGCGGCCACCGCGGGGCTTCTCACCTCGGGCACCGCCCTTAGCCCAAGCTCCTCCCCCACCCGGTAGAGGAGGTCGTTCTGCCAGGCCTTGAGGGCCAGGTGCTCCTCTAGGCGGGGCAGGATCTCCTCCAGCACCGCGGCCACCGCCCCCACCAGGTTGATGGCCGGGGTCCAGGCGCTCTCCCCTTCCCGTTGGGCCCTAAGCTCCCGGGTGAGGTCCAGGTAGTAGCCCGCTGGGCGCAAGGCCTCCAGGGCCCTGGGCGAAAGGGCCACGAAGCCCAGGCCCGGGGGGCACATGAGGCCCTTCTGGCTCCCCGAGGCGGCCGCGTCCACCCCAAACGCCTCCAGGGCCACCTCTTTCACCAGGAGGCTCGTGACCATGTCCGCCCCCACCAGGCCCTCGGGGTTTTCCGCCTTGAAGGCCTGGGCCAGGGCGGGAAGGTCCACGAGGGCCCCGGTGGAGGTCTCGGAGTGGACAAGGAGGAGGCCCCGGTAGCCCCCCTTGGCCACGTCCTCCGGGCGGGGGACCCGGCCGTAGGGGTAGTCCAGCCGGTCCACGGAAAGCCCCGCGGCCTCGGCGATCTCCCAAAAGCGCTCGGAGAACTTGCCGTAGACCGGGACCAAGACCCTTTCTCCGGGGGCGAAGAGCCCCCGCACCAAAGCCTCCATGGCCAGGGTGCCGCTTCCCGTGAGGAGGAGGACCTCCCCTTCCGTGCGGAAGGCCGCCTTGAGGAGGGTCCGCGCCCGCAGGAAAAGGGCCCGGGCGGGCTCCGTGCGGTGGTGGAGCTGGGGCCGGGCCAGGGCCTCCAGGGCCTTGGGGTGGAGCCGCACGGGGCCAGGGGTGAGGAGCCAGTCCATGGGAAAAGTGTATCGTATACCCCGTGCGCCTCGCCCTGCGCTTCCGGGCCCTCGAGGCCGGCGTCCACACCCTCCCCCTGCCCCAGGAGGCCCCGGGGCAGCGGGTGGAGGACCTCTTCCTCTCCCGAAAGCCCCTGGAGGTCTACGAGGCCCGGGGGAACCTCTTCGGGCGCTTCCCCCTGGAGGCCGGGGAGGTCCTGGAGGTCCGCTTCCGGCTGGCCCCCACCCCCCTCCGCGAAACCCCGCCCTGGCGGGAGGCCCTCCTAAAGGAGCCCCCCGAGGCCTGGCCCGGTATCCTCGCCCACCGGGGCCACCGGGTGGAACGGGCCCTGGGGTTCCTCCTTTCGGGCAGGCCCCACGCCTGGTACCTGGTGGACGGCCTTCCCCTGGACCCAAACCTCTTCCAGGCCCTCAAGGAGGACCCGGCCCACCTCCTCCCCTTAGGGGTGGCCCCCAGGCCCGAGGCCTACCTGGGCGGGCACGAGGGGAGGAGGCTCCTCCTCTTCCGGGGCCCCTGGCCGGGAGAGGAAAGCCTCCCCTGGGGGGAGCTAAGGGCCCTGGGCCCAGACCCCCTGCCCCCGGCCCGCGCCTTGGCCCTTGGCGCCCTGGGGCTTTCCGCCTTAGGGGTGGGCACCGGCCCTTGGCCCTACCTCCCCTACCTGGCCCTCCTCCTCCTGCGCCAGGGGCCCGCCTTTAGGGAGCTCTTGCTCCAGGCCCCCACGAGGGCCCTGGAGATCCCCCTCTTCCACGCCTTCGCCCTTTCCGTAACCCTAGACCCCAGGCCGGAGCTCGGCCTGGGGTTCTTGGGCCTCTTTTTCTGGAACCGGCTTAAGCCCTCTTCCTGAGCTCCTTCAGGATCTCCCTAAGGAGCCGGACCTCCTCCGGCGGGGGCGGGGGCGCGGCCTGGGCTTCCTCCTTCTTCAAGCGGCGGCTCACCTCCTGCATGGGCACCACCACCAGGAAGTAGATGGCCGCGGCCACCACCACGAAGTTCACCAGGGCGTTGATAAACTTCCCCAACGCCATAGGCCCGAGCTTGATGGCGGAAAAATCGGGCGCGCCCCCCAGGGCCCCAATGAGGGGGGTGAGGACGTCCGCCACCAGGGAGTTCACCACCTGGCCGAAGGCCCCGCCGATGACCACCGCCACCGCCAGGTCCACCACGTTGCCCCGCATGAGGAAATCCTTGAATCCCTTTAGCATCTCCCACCTCCGCAGAACACCCTAAAGCAATTGTGTGAAAGTTTTGTAAAAAAAGCCCCTATATAATAGCCGAGAACCCCCGATGGGCGCAAGGGTGCTCAAAGCGCGGGGTCATGAGGAGGACGGTATGGCCAAGGTCAGGCTGGAGCACGTGTGGAAGCGCTTCGGCAAGGTGGTGGCGGTCAAGGACTTCAACCTGGAGACGGAGGACGGGGAGTTCGTAGTCTTCGTGGGGCCTTCGGGCTGCGGGAAGACCACCACCTTGCGCATGATCGCCGGGCTGGAGGAGATCTCCGAGGGCCGGATCTACATCGGCGACCGCCTGGTGAACGACGTCCCCCCCAAGGACCGGGACATCGCCATGGTCTTCCAGAACTACGCCCTCTACCCCCACATGAACGTCTACGAGAACATGGCCTTCGGCCTCCGCCTCCGCCGCTACCCCAAGGACGAGATTGACCGCAGGGTGAAGGAGGCGGCCCGGATCCTGAAGATCGAGCACCTCCTAAACCGCAAGCCCCGGGAGCTTTCCGGCGGGCAGCGGCAGCGGGTGGCCATGGGCCGGGCCATCGTGCGGGAGCCCAAGGTCTTCCTCATGGACGAACCCCTTTCCAACCTGGACGCCAAGCTCCGGGTGGAGATGCGGGCGGAGATCGCCAAGCTCCAGCGCCGGCTTGGGGTCACCACCATCTACGTGACCCACGACCAGGTGGAGGCCATGACCCTGGGCCACCGCATCGTGGTCATGAAGGACGGGGAGGTCCAGCAGGTGGACACCCCTCTAAACCTCTACGACTTCCCCGCCAACCGCTTCGTGGCGGGCTTCATCGGAAGCCCCTCCATGAACTTCATCAAGGCCCGGGTGGAGCTCCAGGGGGAAAGGGCCTACCTGGTGGCCCCCGGCTTCCGCCTCCGCACCAACCCCATCCTGGGCGAGGCCCTCAGGCCCTACGGGGGCAAGGAGGTGTGGCTGGGGGTGAGGCCCGAGCACCTGGGGCTTAAGGGCTACACGGTCATCCCCGAGGAGGAGAACGTCCTCCGGGGGGAGGTGGAGGTGGTGGAGCCTTTGGGGGCGGAGACGGAGATCCACGTGAGCGTGGACGGCACCCTCCTGGTGGCCAAGGTGGACGGGCACGCCCCGGTGCGGGTGGGGGACAAGGTGGAGCTCCTGGCCGACCTCTCCCGCCTCCACGCCTTTGACCCGGAGACGGAGAAGGCCATCGGCCACGCCCAGGAAAGGGCGGCCGTCCGGTCCTTATGATGGAGGGGTGAGGAAGCGGCCCTTCGTCATAGGGATTGCGGGCGGCACCGCCAGCGGCAAGACCACCTTAGCCCGGGCCCTGGCCCAGGCCCTGGGGGCCCGGGTGGCCCTTCTGCCCATGGACCACTACTACCGGGACCTCTCCCACCTCCCCTTCCCCGAGCGCACCCGGATGAACTACGACCACCCCGAGGCCTTTGACCTGGAGCTCTACCTGGCCCACCTCGAGGCCCTGTTGCGGGGGGAGGGGGTGGAGATGCCCAACTACGACTTCAAGGCCTACACCCGCGCCCCCGGGACCGTGCGGGTGGGCCCCGCCCCGGTGGTGATCCTGGAAGGCATCCTGGTGCTCTGGCCCGAGGAGCTGAGGCGGCGCATGGACCTCAAGGTCTATGTGGACGCGGACGCGGACGAGCGCTTCATCCGCAGGCTTAAGCGGGACGTGAAGGAAAGGGGCCGGAGCCTCGAGGAGGTGGTGGAGCAGTACCTCACCCGGGTGAAGCCCATGCACCTGGCCTTCGTGGAGCCCAGCAAGCGCCATGCGGACGTGATCCTGCCCGGCGGAGGGGAGAACCCCGTGGCCCTGGCCATGCTGAAGGCCAAGGCCCTAGGGGAGCTGGCGGAGGGTGCGGCATGAGGGCCTTCCTCCAGGGCCTCCTCTTTCTCTCCTTCCTCCTAAGCCTTCCCACCTTGGGGCCCAGGCTTCAAGCGGACCGCCCGGGCCCGGTGGTCCTCCTCATGGACGGCAAGGCCCTGGAGGACGAGGCCCGCGCCCGGGGGGAGGACCTCCTCACCGCCCTAAGGCGCTACCGGGCCCTAGGGGTGGAGGGGGTGGCCTTCCCCGAGCGCTTCCTCAAGGACTGGGTGGACACAGGGGCCCTCCTCTACCGCCCGGGGGCGGAGCTAAGGGAGATGGGCCTCCCCGCGCGGCCGGGCTGGTACTACCTGAAGGGGGAGGCCTGGCTTTTGGACCTCCTGGAAGGGGCCTACGAGCTTCCCACGGAGCGGGTGGGGCCCTGGCTGGGCTTTCCCCTGGACGTAAGCGTCTTCCCCGCCTTCTACGACCTAGAGGCCATCCGGAAAGCCAAGGAGGAGGGGTTCTACGTGGCGGTGCGGCCCATCAACGCCCGCCTCCGCCGCCTGGACCCGGGCCTGCCCATCGTCCCCGAGGGGGCGGACGCGGTGGTCTTCGCGGGCCTCGAGGCCCTGGGCTACCCCTACCGGCTGGAGGAGGCGGAGGCCCTGGTCCGGGTCCCCGTGGCCCTCATTGAGGGGACGCCCCAGCCCGGCCTTGCCGCCTTCCGGGAAAAGGGGATCCTCCGCCTCTTCGGCCTGCGCTACGAGTGGCAGCTCACCCTAAGCCCGGGGGAGGCCGCGGCCAAGTACGTCCTGGCCGCGCGGGAACGGGGGCATAAGCTTCTTTACCTAAGGCCCTACCCTTACCCGGAGGACACCGAAGCCTTCCTGAAGGAAATCCGTAGGGGCCTGGAGGCGAGCGGCATCCCCCTGGGCCGCCCCGAGCCCCCCGCCTTCACCCCAAGCCCCTTCCGCCTCGCCGCCTGGGTGGGGGTCCTGGCGGGGCTTGGCCTCCTCGCCCTGGGGCTTCCCCTCTACGGGCCCTTGGTGGCGGGGCTCCTCCTCCTCTTCGCCCTGGGCTACGCGGGGGGCCAGGGGGGGGGCCTCCTCGCCGCCTTGGTCTTCCCCGTCTTGGGCTTCCTTGGGCCGCGGAACGGGCTTTGGATGTGGCTTAGGGCCCTGGGGTACGCCCTCATGGGGGCGGTCTTCCTCACCGCCTTAGGCTCGAGGCCGGAAAGCCTCCTGGGCCTTGCCCCCTTCAAGGGGGTCTCCCTCACCCTCCTCCTGCCGCCCCTCCTGGTGGCCTATAGCTTCCTGGAAAAGGACCTGAAGGCCATGCTCCTCCGGCTCTGGAACCACCCCGTGCGCCTGGGGGAGACCTTCTTGGTGGCGGTGGGCCTGGGGCTTCTGGCCCTGGCCCTCCTCCGCCGGGGGAACGAGGCCCCCATCGTCCCCGAGTGGGAACTCAAGCTTAGGAGCCTCCTCCAGGAGGCCATGGTCCGGCCCCGCTTCAAGGAGGTCTTCGGCCACGCCCTCTTCCCCTTGGCCCTCCTCCTCCCCTGGCCCCGCTGGGCGCAAAACGCCCTCCTCTTCCTGGCGGCCCTTGGGGTGGCCTCCATCCTGAACACCTTCAGCCACTTCCACACCCCCTTCCTCATCTCCCTCTTCCGCACCCTGAACGGGGCCCTCTTGGGCCTCGCCCTGGGGCTTATAGGGGTTATCCTGGTAAGGAGGCTTTGGCGATGGTGGTGGGGGTAGCGGGGTACTACGGCTTTAAAAACGCGGGGGACGAGGCCATCCTGGAGGCCATCCTGCGGGAGCTGAGGGCCCGGGGGCATGGAGCGGTGGTCCTCTCGGGCAACCCCGCCCTCACCCGGCAGGAACACGGGGCCCCCGCCTACCACCGCCTGAACCCCCTGGCCCTCCTCAAGGCGGAGCTTTGGCTTCTTGGGGGCGGGGGGCTTTTGCAGGACTTCACCAGCCGCCTAAGCCTTCAATACTACCTAAGCCTTCTCCGCCTGGCCCGGCTTTTCCGGAAGCGGGTGGTGGTCTTCAACCAGTCCCTAGGCCCCCTCTCCCCCTGGGGGGAGCGGCAGGTGGCGAGGGCCCTAAAGGGGGTTCCCCTCCTCCTCCGGGACCAGGACTCCCTGGCCTACGCGGAAAGGCTGGGCCTGAAGGCGGAACTGGGGGCCGACCCGGCCCTCCTCCTCACCCCGCCCCCAGTAGCCCGGGAGGAGGGGCTGGTCCTGGTCATCCCCCGGGCGGGGGAGGCCTACCGGGAGGGGGTGAAAACCCTCTACGCCGCGGCCAACCACCTCCTCCACGAGGGGCGGCAGGTCCTGGTCCTCCTCATGCAGCCCGGCTACGACGACGAGGTGGCGGAGGTCTTCCTCCACCACCGCATTGAGCGCACGGGGGACCCCAGGCGGGTCCTCTACCTGGCGGCCCAGGCGGGGTATGTGATCTCCATGCGCCTCCACGGCCTCATCCTGGCCGCGGCCGCGGGCACCCCCTTCGCCGCCCTCTCCTACGACCCCAAGGTGGCGGCCTTCGCCAAGGAAACGGGGGCCTACCACCAGGAGCTCCCGGGGGACCCCCTCCTCCTGGCCAAGGCCGCCCTGTACGGCCGGGGGCCGGACTGGGACAAGGTGGCCCACCTGAAGGAGAGGGCCCGGCGGAGCTTTGACCTGGCCTTAGGGGAGGCCCACCCCGTCAAGCGCCCTTCTGGACGCGGCTGAGCCGGGCCCTCACCCCTTGGGCGAAGGCCTCGAGGTCGGCCAAGGCCTCCTCCACCCCCTGCCTCAGGAGGAACTCCCCAGGGGCCAGGCGCTTGAGGAGGAGGAAGGGGGGCCCGGAGAAGAGCTCCACCCCCTGGCGGACGGTCTCCGGCAGGAGGCCCTCCTCCAGGGCCTCGGCCTCGAGGTCCGCAAGGAGGAAGACCTCCCCCAAAGGCCTTTTGGCGAGGAGAAGGAGAAGGGCCGCCACGGCCCCCCGTTCGGCGAACTCCGCCACCAGCCGGTCCTCCAGGGCCTCCACCGCCACGAGGTCCACCCGGCCCCCCTTAAGGAGGTCCTCCAGGTCCAAAGGGGAAAGGGGGAAGCGGGCCTTGAGGCGCACCAGGCGGCTTAGGGCCTCGGGGGAGATGAAGGGAAGGCCCCGGGCCTCCACCTCCCCCTTCTGGGACTCGGGGGCCAGGAGGGCGGCGTAGGCCCCCTGGGCCCGGTAGGGCTTCAGGAGGTCGGGCTCCCCTTCCCCCAGGCGCAGGAGGACGAGGCGGAGCGTCCGCCGGCCCAGGTGGGCGGTGTAGACCCAGGGGGGGCCGCCCTCGAGGGCGAAGCCCAGGCGCTTCAGGTCCTCCGTGGCCCCTGGGGGGTCTAGGGGCTCGTGGGGGAAGAGGACCTCCCGGGGGTAGGGGGCCACCCGCACCCGGCGCCCCTTGGGCTCGGGGGGCGGGGCCTTCTCCTTAGGGGGCTCGGGCCTTTCGGGGGGGCGGAAGGGGGCGCGGGGGGCCGCCTGGAGCTCCACCGCCTCCCCCCGGAAGTGGAGGAGGACCGCCTCGTTGGCCGCCAGGCGGCGCTTGGCGTAGTAGGGCCCAAGACCCCGCACCACCCCCGCCTTCCAGTCCACCTCCCCCTCGTAGACCTCCCCGTCCTCGTCCAGGAAACGGACCCGCTCCCGGCCCAGGAGGTGGGCCCGGAGGGAGGCGGTGAGGGTCATGGTGCCGTTTTGGATACACAGGCTGGTGAGGATATAACGTGCGGTCACGAAAACCTCCCTAGATCCCGCAAGGGCTTAGGCCTTCCTGCGCTCAGTATATAGTACGCCTCGTGAAGGACAAGGGCCGTGCGCTCCACGTCCCCCATGGCCCGGTGTACCCCTCTTGGGGGGAGTTCCAAAAGCTCGGAAAGGGCGTCCAGCCCGTAGCGCTTCACCCCCTTGAAGGCCCTCCGCGCAAGGCGCAGGGAGTCCACCACGGGGTTCTCCAAGGGGAGGCCCACGCGCTCCAGGGCCGGGCGGAGGAAGGAAAGGTCAAAGGGGGCGTGGTGGATCACCAGGGTGGCCCCCTGGAGAAGGGGGTAGGCCTCCTCCAAGACGGCCTCTAGGGGCGGGGCGGAAAGGAGCTCGTCGGGGTGGATGCCCGTGAGGCGCTGGACAAAAGGGCTTGGGGGCTTCCTGGTGCGCACCAGGCTCCCGTAGGCCAGGCGCCTTCCCTCCTCCAGCCGGAGAAGGGCCACCTCCATGATCTCGTTCACCCCCGGGGCAAGGCCCGTGGTCTCCAGGTCCAGGACCGCCACCGCCTCCCCCTTGGGAAAGGGGTAGCGCCACTCCCAAAGCCCCACCCCCTCCTCCCGGAAAAAGCGCCCGTCCAGGAGGGGAAGGAGGACCTTTTCCACCGGCCCCCTTAGGCCCAAGGCCTCCCCCAGGGCCTCCAGGGGCAGGGGCCTTCCCTCGGCCCGAAGCCTCCGGGCCAGGCGGGTGGCCAGGCGGTAGCGCAGGGGGCCTTCCATCAGAGGGTCTCGCCCAGAGGGGTCTTGAGATGGGCCCGGGCCGTGGCCTCCTCAAAGCGGTGGGCCACCTGGAGGAGCCGCTCGTCCTCCCCCCAGGGGGCGAGGAGCTGGAGGCCCACGGGGAGAGCCCCCTCAAACCCCGCGGGGAAGGAGAGGGCGGGGAGGCCCGTGAGGTTGGCCCCCACGGTGTAGAGGTCCTCCCGGTAGAGGGCGAGCGGGTCGGGCCGGCTCCCCAAGGGAAAGGCGGGGTGGGGCGCGGTGGGGAGGAGGAGGAGGTCCGCCTCCTGGAAGAGGGCCTTGGCCTCGGCCTTGAGCCGACGGCGGAAGGCCTGGGCCCGGGCGTAGTAGGCCTCGTAGTAACCGCTGGCCAGGACGAAGGTGCCCATGAGGATCCGCCGCTTGACCTCGAGGCCGAAAAGGGCCCGGGTCCGCCCCACCATCTCCTCCAGGTCCTCCGAGGCCACCCGGGCGCCGTACAGGGTCCCGTCGTAGCGGGCCAGGTTGGAGCTGGCCTCCGCGGGGGCCAGGATGTAGTAGGCGTTGAGGGCCAGGGGCAGGGCGGGCCAGGAGACCTCCTTCACCCGAAGCCCAAGCCCCTCAAAGACCCTTAGGGCCTCCTCCAGGGCCCGCTCCACCCCAGGGGTGTTCCCGGAAAGCCCCTCCCGCACCACCCCAAGCCTTAAGGGGGGAAGGGGCTCCTCTAGGGCCTGCTGGAAGCGGGGGGGGAGGTCCAGGCTGGTGGCGTCCAGGGAGTCTAGCCCCGCCATGGCGTCCATGAGAAGGGCGAGGTCCCGCACGCTCCGCGCCAGGGGGCCGATCTGGTCCAGGCTGCTGGCGTAGGCGATGAGGCCAAACCGGCTCACCCGGCCGTAGGTGGGCTTGAGGCCGTAGACCCCCGAGAAGGCCGCGGGCTGGCGCACGCTCCCCCCCGTGTCCGAGCCCAGGGCCAGGGGGGCCAGGTCCGCGGCCACCGCCGCCGCGCTCCCCCCGCTGGACCCCCCGGGGACCCGGGTGGGGTCAAAGGGGTTTTTGGTGGGGAAGAAGGCGGAGTGCTCCGTGCTGGAGCCCATGCCGAACTCGTCCAGGTTGGTCTTGCCGAGGACCAGAGCCCCCCTCGCCTTGAGCCGGGCCACCGCGGTGGCCTCGTAGGGGGGGATGAAGTCCTGGAGAAGGCGGCTTCCCGCGGTGGTGCGGAGGCCCTTGGTGACGATGTTGTCCTTCACCGCCACCATAAGCCCCGCAAGGGGCAGGGCGGGGTCCAGGGCCTCCGCCTCCTCCAGGAGGCGCTCGTTCAGGGTGAGGTAGGCCCCGATCCCTGGGTCCAGCTTGGCGATGCGCTCCAGGTAGGCCTGGGCCACCTCCTTGGGGGAAAGGGCCTTCCGGGCCACCTGGGCGCGGAGCTCGTGGGCCAGCATGCCCCTACTATAGCCCGAAGTGGAGGCGAAACCAGTCCCGAAGGCCCTCGTAGGCCGCCTCGCCCCCCTTCAAGAGGTAGGTCACGTCCCCAGGCTCGTGGCGGAACCAGGTGTACTGGCGCTTGGCGTAGGCCTTCACCGCCCGGATGTCCCGCTCCAGGGCCTCTTCCAGGGAATACTCCCCCCTCAGATAGCCCACCACCTCCTTGTACCCGATGGCCTGGAGGGCGGTGGGGATCTCGGGGTAGCGGGCGAGAAGCCCCCGCACCTCCTCCACCAGGCCCCGGGCGAACTGACGCCTCGCCCGCTCCTCCAGCCTGGGCCAAAGCCAGGCCCGCGGGGGGAGGAGGACGAGCTTCTTGTAACGGAACCGGGGGGGCCTTTTGGGGAAGCGGGCGGGGGGAGTCCCGGTGCGCCTTAGGACCTCCAGGGCCCGCACCAGGCGCCGGGGGTTTTGCCCCACCCGCCGGGCATCCTCCGGGCTGGCCAAGCGGAGCTCCTCTAGAAGGGGCTCCAGACCCCTTTCCCCAAGCTCCCGCCAAAGGGCTTCCTGGAGGACGGGGTCCGGCGGGGGGAGCTCGTGGAGCCCTTCGGAGAGGGCGCGGACGTAGTACCCCGTCCCCCCCACCACGAGGGGCACCCGCCCCCGGGCGAGGACCTCCGCTATGGCCCCTTCCGCCATCTCCCGGAAGCGGGCCACGCTCATGGCCTCGCTGGGCTCCAGGACATCTATCAGGTGGTGGGGCACCCGGGCCCTTTCCTCGGGCGTGGGCTTATCCGTGCCGATGTCCAGCCCCCGGTAGACGGTGGTGGCGTCGGCGGAGACCACCTCCAGGGGAAGCTCCTCCCCAAGCCTCAGGGCCAGGAGGGTTTTGCCGCTTCCCGTGGGACCCAAAAGGGCGGGAATCGCCTGCACATCCCTTATGCTAAGGGCATGCTGGAGCGCCTGGACCGCCTGGAAACCCTAAGAAAACTCCGGGAGCTGCAGGAGCGCATCGCCGAGCTGGCCTACCAGCTCACCGGGGAGGAGCCCGCGGCCTGGAGCCCACGGGTGGACCTCCTGGAGGACGAGGAGCACTACGTCCTCCTGGTGGACCTCCCCGGGGTGCGCCCCGAGGACCTGGAGCTTTTGGAGGAGGGGAGCCGGGTCACCCTGGCCGGGGTGCGCCACCCCCTCCCCGGCACCTACCTCCTGGAGGAACGGCCCATGGGCACCTTCCGCCGCACCCTGGACCTGCCCGGGCCCATAGAGGAGGGCACCGCCCAGGCGAGCCTCCGCCAGGGGGTTTTGGAGGTGCGCTTCCGGAAGAAGAAGGGAGGGGTCCTCCCCCTCTAGGGCAGGACCCGGTGGCAGCCCCGGCAGCGGGGCTCGTAGTGCTCCTTGGCCCCCACCAGGATCACGGGGTCGGAGTAGCGGGCGGGCTTCCCGTCCACCAGGCGCTGGGTGCGGGTGGCGGGGGCCCCGCACCGGGGGCAGATGGCGGTGAGCTTCTCCACGAACTCCGCCCGGGCCAAAAGCTCGGGCATGATGCCGAAGGGCTCCCCCCTGAAGTCCAGGTCCAAGCCGGCCAGGATCACCCGCACCCCCCGCCCGGCCAGGGCCTCCGCCAGGCCCACCAGGCCCCGGTCCAGGAACTGGACCTCGTCCACGGCCACCACCTCGGGCAGGGGGGAGAGGTGGGCCTCCATCTCCTCCGCGCTCCCCACGGGGATGGCCTCTATGCGCTCCCCGTCGTGGCTCACCACGGCCTCGAGGTGGTAGCGGTCGTCCAGGCGAGGCTTGAAGACCAGGACCTTCTGCCTTGCGATGAGGGCCCGCTTCACCCGCCGGATGAGCTCCTCGCTCTTCCCGGAGAACATGGGCCCCACGATGACCTCAATCCAGCCGGGGCGGTGGAAGACGGGGGGCATACCGGAGGGCCATTTTAAACCCCCCGCCTGGGCCCAGGCGGGGGGACGGGGGCCTTCCCTTAGCGGCCCTTGCGGTAGGAGTCCCCGAAGCGGCGCTGGAAGCGCTCCACGCGCCCCTCGGTGTCCACGAAGCGCTGCTGGCCGGTGTAGAAGGGGTGGCACTTGCTGCAGACTTCCACGTGGATCTCGGGCTTGGTGGAGTAGGTGTGGATGACGTTGCCGCAACCGCAGATGATGCGGGCCGGAACCAGCTTGGGGTGGATGCCTTCCTTCACGTTCGCCTCCTCCCGCACGGTCTTGGCCGTGCGCAAAAACCATGGTCCAGTCTACAGGGAAAAGCCCCCTCCCGCAAGGGGAAGCGTATAGAATGGAGGCGGTGAAACGGCTCCTTGCCCTAGCCCTTTTCCTCTCCCTGGCCCTGGGGAAGACCTACCTCATCCCCATCCAGGGGGAGATCGACCCGGCCCTGGCGGTCTTCGTGGAGCAGGCCCTGGCCCGGGCGGAAGCGGAGGGGGCCAGCGGGGTGGCCTTCCTCATAGACACCCCCGGGGGGCGGGTGGACGCGGCCATCCGCATCTCCGACCGCATCCTGCAGACCCCCCTGCCCACCCTGGCCGTGGTGCAGAACGCCTTCTCCGCGGGGGCGCTCGTCGCCCTATCCTGCCAGCAGATCGCCATGCTCCCGGGCTCGGAGATCGGGGCCGCCCTGCCCGTGGTGGCCCTCCCCTTCCAGGAACCCGAGGCCGCGGACCAGAAGGTGATCTCGGCCCTCAAGGGGAAGTTCCGGGCGGTGGCCGAGGCCCGGGGGCGGCCGGTGAACCTGGCGGAGGCCATGGTGGACCCGGCCCTCGAGGTCCCCGGGCTTTCCGCCAAGGGGGAGCCCCTCACCCTCTCCGCGGACAAGGCGGTGGAGCTCAAGGTGGCGGACTTCAAGGCGGCAAGCCTGCAGGAAGCCCTGAGGCAGGCGGGCCTTTCGGGGGAGGTGGAGCGGCTCACCCCGGGCCCCCGGGTCCAGGTGGCCCGCTTCCTCACGAGCTCCGCGGTGGCGGGGCTGCTTCTCGCCCTGGGGCTTCTCCTCCTCCTCCTGGAGCTCTTCACCCCGGGGTTTGGGGTCATGGGGGCTTTGGGCCTCGCCCTCCTCGGCCTCTACTTCGCCGGGGGGTGGCTGGCGGGGCTTTCCGGGGCCTTTGAGCTGGTCCTCTTCTTCCTGGGGGTGGCCCTCCTCCTGGCGGAGGCCTTCCTCTTCCCCGGGTTCGGCCTGGCGGGGGCCCTGGGGGTGGGGGCCATCCTGGCCTCCGTCTACTTCACCTTCGGGGAGAACGCCCTCTGGGTCATCGCCATCGCGGTGATCGCCCTGGGGCTTGGCCTCCTCCTGGTCTTCCGCTACCTGCCCAGAACCCGGCCCGCCCAGGCCCTGGTCTTGGAAAGCGCCATCTCCGAGCACGCCGCAGAGGAGGCGGTGGAGGTGGGTAGCCTTGGCGTGGCCCTCACGGACCTGAGGCCCGGGGGCGTGGGGCGGTTTGGGGCCAAGCGCGTGGACGTGGTGGCCAACCGTGGGTTCATCCCCAAGGGCACCCCCATCCGGGTGGTGGAGGTGCGGGGGCCCACGGTGCTGGTGGAAGCGGTGGAGGAATAGCATGGAAGGAATCGGTCTCATCTTTCTGGCCTTTGTTGTCCTCGTCCTGGTCTTCCTTTTCTTCAGCTTTATCCCGGTGGGCCTTTGGATCTCCGCCTGGGCCGCGGGGGTGCGGGTGCCCCTCATCACCCTGGTGGCCATGCGCCTACGGCGCGTACCCCCCGCCAAGATCATCTACCCCCTCATCAAGGCCACCAAGGCGGGGCTGGACGTGCGCCTGGACCGCCTCGAGGCCCACTACCTGGCGGGGGGCAACGTGGACCGGGTGGTGGACGCCCTCATCGCCGCGGACAAGGCGGGCATCCGGCTCACCTTTGACCGGGCCGCGGCCATAGACCTGGCGGGCCGGGACGTGCTGGAGGCGGTGCGGGTCTCCGTGAACCCCAAGGTCATCCAGACCCCCATGGTGGCCGCGGTGGCCAAGGACGGCATCCAGCTATTGGCCACCGCCCGGGTCACGGTGCGGGCCAACATTGACCGGCTGGTGGGCGGGGCCGGGGAGGAGACCATCATCGCCCGGGTGGGGGAAGGCATCGTGACCACCATCGGCAGCGCCAACTCCCACAAGGAGGTCCTGGAAAACCCCGACCGCATCTCCAAAACCGTGCTGGACAAGGGCCTGGACGCGGGCACGGCCTTTGAGATCCTCTCCGTGGACATCGCCGACGTGGACGTGGGGAAGAACATCGGGGCCCAGCTCCAAATAGACCAGGCGGAGGCGGACAAGAAGATCGCCCAGGCCAAGGCGGAGGAGCGGCGGGCCATGGCCGTGGCCGCGGAGCAGGAGAACCGGGCCCTGGTGGAGGCCATGCGGGCCAAGCTGGTGGAGGCCCAGGCCCAGGTGCCCCTGGCCCTGGCGGAGGCCCTGAGGCAAGGAAAGCTGGGGGTGATGGACTACTACCGCCTGAAGAACATCGAGGCGGACACGGACATGCGGGAGTCCATCAGCCGGGCGGCCAAGCCCGAGGGTGAAGAATGAGCCTGGACGACCTTTTGGGCCTCCTCTTCCTCCTCTTCTTCATCGTCCTGCCCGCCCTGCAGGGGCTCTCCCGAAAAGCGCCCCCGCCCGGCTTCCCCCTGGACCTCCCCGAACCCGAGCCCCTGCCCCCGGCTCCAAAACCCCGCCCCAAAAAGCGCCCCAAGCCCCCGGAACCCCCCAAAAGGCCCCTCGAGGCCACCCCCGAACCCCTCCGCTCCCTGGAAGCCGCCCCCCGCGAGGCCCTTAAGGTCACCTTCCGGGAAGCCCAAGAAGAGGTGGAAACGCCGAGGAAAAAGCGCCCGCGCCTTCTAAGCATGGAAAAAAACGAGATCCTCAAAGGCATGGTATGGCACGAGATCCTGAAACCGCCCAAAGGCTGGTAATCCCCTTAAGGCCCCAGGAAACCCTGGCCTTTTTGGGCCAGGCGGACCGGAACCTGAAAACCCTCCGCCGGCTCTTCAAGGAAGCCTTCGGCGATCGGCTCAAGCTGGTGGCCCGGGGGGAGGCCCTGGAGCTCTTAGGGGACAAGGAGGCGGTGGAGGTGGCGGAGAAGGCGGTGCGGGACCTCCTGGCCCTCCTCCGCCAGGGGGCCGAGCTGGACGAGCCCACCCTGGAGCAGGCCGTGGCCCTGGCCCTCTCTGGGGAGGGGCTTTACCAGGCCACCACCCCGGAGGTGGGCCTGGCCCTGCCCGGCAAGCTCCGCCCCAAGACCCCGGGCCAGAGGCGGTACGTGGAGGCCATCGCCGAGCACGACATCACCTTCGGCATCGGCCCCGCAGGGACGGGCAAGACCTATTTGGCGGTGGCCATGGCGGTGAGCCACCTTAAGGCCCGCAGGGTGAAGCGCATCGTCCTCACCCGGCCCGCGGTGGAGGCGGGGGAGAAGCTGGGCTTTTTGCCGGGGGACATCCAGGCCAAGGTGGACCCCTACCTGAGGCCCCTCTACGACGCCCTCTTTGACATGATCGACGCGGAGCGCTTTGAGCAGTACCTGCAGTCGGGGATCATCGAGGTGGCCCCCCTGGCCTTCATGCGGGGCAGGACCCTGAACGACGCCTTCATCATCCTGGACGAGGCCCAGAACACCACCCCCGAGCAGATGAAGATGTTCCTCACCCGCATGGGCTTCTCCTCCAAGATGGTCATCACCGGGGACATCACCCAGATTGACCTGCCCAAGCACCAGAAGTCGGGGCTGGTGGAGGCCCTTAAGGTCCTGAAGGGCATAGAGGGCATCGCCTTCGTCTACTTCAAGGAGTCCGACGTGGTCCGCCACCCCCTGGTGGCCCGCATCATCAAGGCCTACGAAAGCTACCAAGGGGAGGGCTAGCGCCTTGACTTTGGCCCTCTAAGCCTTGAGGATTAAAGGGATGGAAGACCGCCCGATCCGCAACTTCTCCATCATCGCCCACGTGGACCACGGGAAGTCCACCCTGGCCGACCGCATCCTCCAGGCCACCCAGGCGGTGAGCGAGCGGGAGATGCGGGAGCAGTTTCTGGACTCCCTGGAGCTGGAAAGGGAGCGGGGCATCACCATCAAGGCCAGCGCGGTGCGGGTCTTCTACCGGGCGAAGGACGGGAAGACCTATACCCTGAACCTCATCGACACCCCCGGGCACGTGGACTTCACCTACGAGGTCTCCCGGGCCCTGGCGGCGGTGGAGGGGGTCTTATTGGTGGTGGACGCCAGCCAGGGGGTGGAGGCGGAAACCCTGGCCAAGTTCTACATGGCCCTGGAGCAGGGGCACGTCATCATCCCCGTGATCAACAAGATTGACCTCCCCAACGCCCGGCCCCTGGAGGTGGCCCTGGAGCTGGAGGAGGTCTTGGGCCTGCCGGCGGACGAGGCCATCTTCGCCTCCGCCAAGACGGGGGAGGGGGTGGAGGAGATCCTGGAGGCCATCGTACAGCGCATCCCGCCCCCCAAGGGGGACCCGGAGGCCCCCCTAAAGGCCCTCATCTTTGACTCGGTCTACGACGCCTACCAGGGGGTCATCCCCTACCTCCGGGTCTTTGAGGGCCGGGTGCGCCCGGGGGACCGGATCCGCATCTTCTCCACGGGGAAGGAGTTCATCGTGGACAAGGTGGGGGTCTTCACCCCCCAGGGCCTCACCCCCACGGAGGAGCTCTCGGTGGGGGAGGTGGGCTGGGTCACCGCGGCCATCCGGGACATCCACGACGTCCAGGTGGGGGACACCATCACCCTGGCCCACCGTCCCACGGACGCCCCCTACCCCGGCTTCCGCCCCGCCAAGCCCGTGGTCTTCGCCGGGCTTTACCCCGTGGACACCGGGGACTACGGCCGGCTCCGGGAGGCCTTGGAGAAGCTCAAGCTGAACGACGCCGCCCTCCAGTTTGAGCCGGAAACCTCCACCGCCTTGGGCTTCGGCTTCCGCTGCGGCTTCCTGGGGCTTCTCCACGCGGAGATCGTCCAGGAAAGGCTGGAGCGGGAGTTCGGCCTCGAGCTCATCGCCACCGCCCCCAGCGTGGTCTACCGGGTGCGGCTCAAAAACGGGGAGGAGGTGGAGGTCCTAAACCCCGCGGACCTTCCCGACCCCACCCGCATCGAGGAGATCCTGGAGCCCTACGTGCGCCTTACCATCTTCACCCCGGAGGCGTACGTGGGGGGCATCATGGGCTTGGTCCAGGAAAAGCGGGGGAGGCTTCTCGCCATGAACTACCTCCCCGGGGCGGAGAAGCGGGTGGAGCTCATCTACGAGGTCCCCTTTGGGGAGATCCTCTACGACTTCCACGACCGCCTGAAAAGCCTCTCCCGGGGCTACGCCTCCATGGACTACGAGCAGATCGGCTACCAGCCCGGGGACCTGGTGAAGGTGAACATCCTGGTCCACGGGGAGCCGGTGGACGCCCTCACCTTCATCGCCCACCGGGACAAGGCCTACACCATGGCCCGGGCCATCGTGGACAAGCTGGCCGAGGTCATCCCCCGCCAGCTCTTTGAGGTGCCCATCCAGGCGGCCATCGGGGGGAAGATCATCGCCCGGGCCACGGTGAAGGCCCTCCGCAAGGACGTCCTCGCCAAGTGCTACGGGGGGGACGTGACCCGGAAGAAGAAGCTCCTGGAAAAGCAGAAGGAGGGGAAGAAGCGGCTCAAGGCCATCGGCAAGGTGGAGGTGCCCCAGGAGGCCTTCTTGGCCGTGCTCTCCGCGGGGAAGGATGAGTCTTAGGGCCCGGCTTGCCCTCACCATCGCCCTTTTGGCCTTTCTGCCCAACCTGGTCCTGGCCCTCCTTCTGGGGCACCCTTCCCCCAGCCTTTTCCTTTGGCTCCTCCTGGTGGCCCTGGTCTCCGGAGGTATAGGCTACCTCCTGGCCAACAGCCTCCTCAGGCCCCTCACGGAGCTCACCCGGGCGGTGACCTACCTTTCCCTTAAGGAAGGCCCCCTCCACGAGCTCCGCCTCCCCCCGCCCAAGGAAGCCCCGCCTTCGGAGATCGCCCTCCTCCGGGCGCGGTTTGAGGAGCTTCTCGGCGGGGTGCGGAGGCTTTTGGAGGAGCGGGAGGCCTACTACGGGGCCCTGGCCCACGACCTCAAGACCCCGCTCCTTTCCGCCCTAAGGGCCCTGGAGTACCTGGAGAAGGCGGACGGGATCGGCAAGGAGGCCCGGGTGGCCCTCCTGAAGGAGGTCAAGGCGGAGCTCGCCCGGGGGTACGGCCTGGTGGAGAACCTCCTCGCCCTCTCCCGCCTCGAGGCCCGCCCCCTCTCCCCCGAGACCCTGAACCTGAGGGCCCTGGCGGAAGACCTCCTCCTCCGCTACCGCAAAGCCGCGGAGGAGCGGGGGCTTAGGCTTTGGGCCGAGGGGGCGGGAAGCGCCCGGGGGGAGCGGGTCCTCCTGGAACGGGCCCTCGCCAACCTCCTGGAAAACGCCCTCCGCCACGCCAAAGGCCGGGTGCGGGTGCGGGTGGAGGAGGGGGCCTTGGTGGTGGAGGACGACGGGGAGGGCCTTCCCCTCCCCCTGGAGGCCCTGGCCCAGCCCTTCCGGCAGGGGCCCGGGAACCGGGGGGGAAGCGGGCTTGGCCTCTACACCGCCAGGCGGGTGGCCGAGGCCCACGGGGGGCGGCTTTGCGCCGGCCAAAGCCCCTTAGGCGGGGCCGCCCTGCGGCTTGAGCTCAGGCCGGGGAACCGGATCTAAGAAGCTTGCGCTTCGGTGGGGGCCCCTATACGGGGGGAAGCTGGCGCACCCAGAGGATGTAGGAGAGGCTTTGCAGGTAGAGGAGGGGGATCTCCGAGAGGGGCCGGTCCACCTCGAGGCTCATCATGGCCTCCCCGCCCCGCTTCTTCCGGCTTACGGTGAGGTGGGCGATGTTCACCTCGTCGTCCGCCAGGATGCGGGCCACCCGGGCCACCACCCCCGGGGTGTCCACGTTCTTCACCACCAGGGTGGGGGCCTGGCCGGTGATGCGCACCTCAAACCCCTCCAGGTCAAAGATGCGCACCAGCCCCCCGCCCAGGGAGCTTCCCGTCACCGTAAGGTGCTCCTTCTCCCCCTCCAGGACCATGCGCACGGTGTTGGGGTGGACATCCCCAAGCTCCACCTCCTTGAAGGCCACCTCCAGGCCCTCCCGCTCCGCCAGGGCGAAGCTTTCCTTAAGCCGCTCGTCGTCTGGGCTGAGGCCCAAGACCCCCGCCACCAAAGCCAGGTGGGTCCCGTGCCCGGCCCCCGTCTTGGCGAAGGAGCCGTGGAGGCCAAACTCCACCCGCTTGGGCTTCTCCCCTAGGAGGTGGCGGGCCAAAAGGGCCAGCCGGCAGGCCCCCGCGGTGTGGCTGGAGGAGGGCCCCACCATCACCGGGCCGATCATGTCCAAAAGTCCCATACCGGTAGAATAACCCCATGCGCGCCCTGGCCCTCCTTCTCTTCCTGGGCCTGGCCCTGGCCCAAAGCCTCCTCACACCCCCGGAAGCCCGGGTGGGGGAGGCGGTGGAGATCCGGGGGGAAAACCTTCCCAACGGCCGCTTCCCCCTGGCCCTGGAGGGGCCGGAAGGGAGCGAGGCCCTGGAGGTGGAGGTGCGGGAGGGAAGCTTCCGCCTCCCCTTCACCCCTAAGGCCCCGGGGGCCTACCGCTTCCGCCTGGCCCTGCCCTCGGGGGTCCTGGAGGCCCGCCTCGAGGCCCTGGCCCCCCAGGCCCCCGAGCTCCTGGAAAGGGGGCTTTCCCTCCCCGGCGGGGTCCTCCCCCTCCCGGAGGGGCCCTGGCTGGGCCCTTTGGTCCAGGGGGACCGGGTCTACGTGGCCCGGGGGCTTCTGGTGCTGGAGGTGGCCCAGGACCGCCCCGAGGTCCTCCGCTTCCACTTCGCCCCGGGGAGGGTGCTGGCCCTAAGGCCCGGCCCCGAGGCCCTCCTGGAGGGGGAAAGGGCCCTCCCCCTCCCCTTTCCCCCCCTCCCCTTCTCGGGGAAGGAGGAAGACCTGAAAGAGCTTGGGGCCCTCCTGGAGGCCCTCAAGCCCCCCAGGCCCTGGCCCTACTTCGCCTACTGGGCCCTGCCCCCGGAAAGCCTCACCGAGGAGGACCTAAAGGCCTACGGGGAGGACCTCCGGCTTAGGGGGCACCGGCCCGAGCTCCCCTTCGGCCAGGAAGGGGTCCTGCGCATGGCGGAGGCGGCCTCCCTCCTCCAGGAAAAGGACCCCGAGAAGGCCCGCCTCCTGGCGGAGGCCCTCCTCCGCCACACCCCCCTTTTCCCAGGCTCCCTAGCGTTTTTTGAGCGCTTCGCGGAGGGCCTCGAGGCCCAGGGCCACCCCGCGGGGGCCCTCCGCTTCCGGGAAGCCCTGAAGGTCTTAAGGACCTGGCTCCCCCCGGACCTAAGCCCCCTCCGGGAGGGGCTTTTGCTCCTGGGCCTGGCCTACCTGGCCCTTTTCCTCTACCTCTTCCTCTACCACCTCCCCGCCCAGCTTAAGGACCTGAAGCCCCTTGGGGGGTACCTGGGGGGCTGGCTCCGCCACCCCCTTCTAAGGCTCCGCCACCTCCACCTGGCCTACGCCTCCTTCGGGGAAAGGCTTTTGGCCCTGGGCCTCCTCCTCCTCCTGGGGGCAGGGGTCCTCCTCCAGGGGCTGGACGGCCGGGTGCGGGCCCAGCTCTTTGCCCCGCCCCTGGACCAGGGCACCCTGCGCACGGAGGCCGCCCAGGCCTGGCTCATGGACCTCCCGCCCCTCCCCGAGGTGCGGGCCCTCCAGGGCTACGCCCTGTTGGGGGAAAACCCCAAGGAGGCCAAGGCCCTCCTTCAGGAGGGGGCCACCCTCCCCTTCGCCCAGGCCCTCCTGGGGGAGGAGGGGGCCCTGGCAGAGGCCTACCGGAAGGCCCCCCACGCGGGCCCCATCCGGAGCGCCCTTGGCCTAGGGGAGGACCCCTGGGGGCCCAGGGAGCCCGGGCCCAGCGCGGCCACCTTATACCGCGCCCTTTTCCGGGTGGAGCTCACGCGGTTCCTGGAAGACCCCTTGCGGGGCTTTCTGGCCCTGGGCCTTCCCCTGGACCTACCCGGCTGGGGCCGGGTGGCCCTCTTCCTGGCCTTCTTCCTCCTCCTCCTCTACCACCTCCTCTCCTTCTTCCTCCCCCGGCGCCCCCACGCCCCCCCCTGGGGGTGGGCCCTTTGGGTGCGGCTCCTCTTCCCGGGGAGCCTGGGGTTTGCGGGGGGGCTGGGGCTTCTTTTGCTCCTCCTCGCCGCCTACGGGCTTCTCCGCCTCCTCCAGGGGGAAGGCCCAGGCCTCCTCCTCCTGGCCTATGGCCTGCACCTCCTCTTCCTGGTAGGCTCCCTTAGGAGGCCAGGATGATCCTTCCCCCCATCCCCACTCCCTTTGACCGGCAAGGACGGCTGGACCCCGGGGCCTTCCGCGCCCTGGCGGAGGCCCTGGAGCCCCTGGTGGACGGGCTTTTGGTCTACGGCTCCAACGGGGAGGGCGTGCACCTCACCCCCCAGGAAAGGGCCTTGGGCCTCAGGGCCCTTGCCCCCAGGAAGCCCTTCCTGGTGGGCCTCATGGAGGAGACCCTGCCCCAGGCGGAAGGGGCCTTGGAGGAGGCCAAGGAACGGGGGGCCTTCGCCCTCCTCGTCACCCCGCCCCGCTACTACCACGGAAGCCTGGGGGAGGGGCTTTTCCGCTACTACGAGGCCCTGGCGGAAAGGATGCCCCTTTTCCTCTACCACGTGCCCCAGAACACCCGGGTGGACCTCCCCCTGGAGGCGGTGGCCCGGCTTGCGGCGCACCCCCAGATCCTCGGCATCAAGGACTCCAGCGGGGACCTTGCCCGCATGGCCTTCTACGGGGCCACCCTTAAGGGCTTCAGGGCCTACACCGGCCACGCCCCCACCTTCCTGGGGGCCCTGGCCCTGGGGGCGGAAGGGGGCATCCTGGCCGCGGCCAACCTGGCCCCTAAGGGCTACAAGGCCCTCCTCCAGGCCTTCCAGGAAGGGCGGATGGCGGAGGCCAGGACCCTTCAGGAAAAGCTTTTCCCCCTGGGGGATCTCTTGGCCAAGGGCGGGGTCCCCCTCCTGAAGCAGGCCCTAAGGCACCTGGGCCTCCCCGCGGGCTACCCCAGGCCCCCCTACCCGGAGGAAAGCCCCTTGTGGCCCCGCTTCCTCCCGGTGCTGGAGGGGCTTAGGGAGGAGGGGTGGATCCTATGAGGCCCGCCCTGGCCCTCCTTCTCCTCCTCCTCGCCGCCTGCGCCCCCAGGCCCCTTCCCCCCGAGGCCCGCCTCCAGGGGGCCGAGGTCCTGGGCCTCGAGGCCGAGGGCCCGGCCCTCCTCCTGGGCCTCAAGGTGGCCTTCCGCAACCCCAACCCCTTCCCCCTCCCCCTGGAGGCCTTCGGGGTGGCGGCCCGGCTCGGGGGCCTCACCCTCCCCCTTTCCGCCACCCTGCCCCCCGGGGAAAGCCTCCAGACCTTCACCCTGCGCCTAAGGCCCGCGGAGGCCCTGGACACCGCCCGCCGCCTCCTCTCCCCCGAAGGGGTGCCCTTCCGCCTGGAGGGGCGGGTCCTGGGCCAAAGCCTCACCCTTTACCAGACCACCCTGGCCCTCCCCATCGCCCCCCTAAAGGTACGCACGGTGGGGGCGAACCTCCTGGTGGAAAACCCCAACCCCTTCCCCCTCGAGGCGGAAGGGGAGCTCCGCTTCCTGGGCCAGCGGCTTGCCGTGCGGCTCGCCCTTCCCCCCAGGGGGGAGGGGCGGCTTGTGGTCTCGGGCTACCGGCCCGGGCTAGGGGGGGAAAGGGAGCTCAGGCTCCGGCTCACCCTCCCCGGCTTCTTCTCCTGGGAGGCCGCCTTTCCCCTCTAGAGGTCCTTGGGGCCGAAAGCCCTTGGAAGGAGATCCCCCAGGGTCCAGATCTCGTAGCCCTCGGGCCCGTGGAGGACCACCTCCGCCTCCGGCCCCCCGAACTCATAGAGGACCTGGCGGCACCCCCCGCACGGGGGGATGGGGCCCTTGGGGCTATAGATGTGGACCCGCTGGAGGCGCCTTTTCCCCGCAAGGACCATGGCCGCCACCGCGTTCCGCTCCGCGCACTGGGAGAGGGGGTAGGCGGCGTTCTCCACGTTCACCCCTAAAAACTCCTCCCCCTCGGCCTCTATTAAGGCCACCACGGGAAAGCCGGAGTAGGGGGCGTAGGCCCGCTCCAGGTGGGCCTTAAGGCGTGTGCGAATCCTCTCCATGCTCCACCAGCCTCTCCACCCGCACCCGCTCTATGCGCCGTTGGTCCGCGCTTTCCACCAGGAAGCGGAACCCCGCCCACTCCACGCTCTCCCCCACGCTGGGGATGCGGCCGAAGCGCTCGTAGAGGAAGCCGGAGAGGGTGTCGTACTCCCCCTCGGGAAGCTCCACCCCTAGGGCCTCGGAGACTTCGTCTATGGGGGTCTGGGCCTGGATGGAAAGGGCCCCGTCGGGCAGGCGGCGGATGGCGGCGTCCTCGGGCTCGTCCGTCTCATCGTAGATCTCCCCCACGATCTCCTCCATGACGTCTTCCAGGGTGACTAGGCCCGCGGTGCCGCCGAACTCGTCCACCACGATGGCCATGTGCACCTTCCGCCGTTTCATCTCCCTAAGGAGGCTCCAGGCGTCCATGTTCTCGGGGACGAAGTAGGGGGGGTGGGCGATGGAGACCACGGTGCGCCCTTTCAGGTCCTCCTCGCAGTAGAAGTCCAAAAGGTCCTTGGCGTAGGCCACCCCCACGATGTGGTCCACGCTCTCCCGGTAGACGGGCACCCGGCTGTAGCGGTGCTCGCGGAAGAGGTGGAGGAAGTCCTCCAGGGTGGCCTCGGCCTCTATGGCCACCATCTCCACCCGGGGGGTCATGATCTCCCGCACGGGGGTTTCCTCCAGCTCCAGGATGGAGTGGATCATCTCCTCCTCCTGGGCCTCGATGGTGCCCGACTCCTCCGCCCCCGCCAGGATGAGCCTTAGCTCGTCCTCCGAGACCAGGGGGGTGTCCCGGGGCTCGAGGCCCAGAAGCCGGAGGAGGGCCCCCGAAACCAGGCTAAAAAAGCGCCCCAAGGGGTAGAAGAGGACGGAGAGGAAGTAGATGGGCCAGGCCGCCACCCGCGCCAGGGCCTCCGCGTGGTGCACGGCCAGGGACTTGGGGGTGATCTCCCCGAAGAAGAGGATGAGGAAGGTCATGAGCCCGGTGGCGATCCCCACCCCCGTGGAGCCGAAGGCCCGGGTGGCCAGGTCCGTGACCAGGGCGGTGGCGGCGATGTTCACCAGGTTGTTCCCCACCAGGATGGTGGTGAGAAAGCGGGTGATGTCCTGTGCGAGGAGGCGGAAGGGGCCATTTTTCCGTTCGGCCAGCTCCCGCACCTTCCAGGGGTAGAGGGTGGTGAAGGCGGTCTCGCTGGCGGAGAAAAAGGCGGAAAGGACCAGAAGGAGGGCCAAAAGAAAAACATCCCCGAGGCTTGGGGCTGGGGTTGGGGTTTGGGCCAGGGCTAGGGAGCCGAAGGGCAAGAGGAAGAGCCACCGACTGGGAGGTCTGTCCATATCACCTTGGGCCATTGTACACCATTGTGGCCGGGGCCCAGGTTGAAAGTTGACTTTGGTATATAGTTGAGGAGTATGAAGGGTTCTTCCGGACCCCCCAAGGCCCTGGTGAAGGAGCTGGCCGACCTAGGCTACGCCCTCATGCGCCTCCTCTTCCAGGAGGCCAAGGAGGTCTTCGCCCAGCACGGCCTCTCCCCCCAGAAAAGCCACCTCCTCACCCTCCTGGCCCAGGGCGTGAACCTCCCCTCCCGCCTGGCGGAGCACCTGGAGGTCCAGCCCTCCCAGGTGTCCCACCTCCTTGCGGCCATGGAGGAGGAGGGCCTTTTGGAAAGGGCCCCCGACCCCGAGGACCGCAGGCGAACCCTCCTACGCCTTACGCCCAAGGGGGAGGAGCTGCACAGGAAGGTGGAGGAGGCCTGGCTTTCCGCCTTCGCCCGGCACCTCTCCCGGCTGGAGGAAGAGGACCTCCTCCGCTTCCGGGCGATCCTGAGGAAGCTCACGGGGGTGGCCCATGGCTAGGCTTGGGGTGGGGCTCCTGCTCCTCCTCGCCCCCGCCCTGGCGGGCGCCCTCCTTCCCCTTAAGGACCACCCCCTAAAGCGCCAGGCGGAGGCGGGGCTCTTGGCGGCCCGGAAGGCCCTCGAGGCCCAGGCCGCCCCCCTCGCCCTAAACGCCCAGGGGAACTACGCCCGCCTGGGCTACGAGTGCACCCCTTTGGCCCTCTGCCAAAGCCTCCCCGAGACCGCGGGGAGCCTCACCTTAAGCCTGGTCCTCACCCCCTTCCCCTTCGGGGAGGTGGCGGACGGCCTGGAACGGGCCCGGCTGGCCCTGAGGCGGGCGGAGCTCGGCTACCGCCGGGCCCTCGCCGCCCTTCAGCTTCAGGCGGCCTCCGCCCACGGCCGCCACCGCCAGGCCCTTCTGGGGGTGAGGCTGGCGGAGAAAGGGGTGGAGCTTTCCGCCCTGGCCCTGGAGGCGGCCAGGAAGCGGGGGGCAGGCCCCAAGGAGCTGAGGGAAGCGGAGCTTAACCTGAAGGAGGCGGAGAACCGGCTGGAGGAGGCGCAAAGGGCCTTAGCCCTAGCGGAGCGGGCCGCGGAGGGCCTGGTGGACCTGAAGGCCCCCTTCCCCGAGGTGCCCCCCCCGAAGGGAACCACCCCCCTAAGCCTGGAGGAGGCCCGGCTTGCGGTGCGGGAAGCGGAGATCGCCCTCGAGGCCTCCAGGAGAGCCCTCCTCCCCACCCTGCAAGGAAGCCTCCTCCTCTACCCCAGCGGGAACGACACCCTGGCCCTAAGCCTCTCCAGCAAGACCCTCCAGCCCACCCTCTCCTACACCCGCCAGGACCCCGCCCGCCCCCCCACGGCGGTCCCGAACGCGGGGAGCTACCGCACGGCGGAGGAGCTCCGCCTAAGCCTCAGCCTCACCCTCTCCCCCGGGCTCCTCGCGGCCCTCGAGGCCAGCGAGGCCCAAAAAAAGGCGGCAGAAGAGGCCCTAAGGGCGGCGGAGCTCCAGGCCGCCTTGCAGGAGGCGGGCCTTAAGAACGCCCTAAAGGGCGCGGAGGCCACCCTGGAGCTGGCCCGCCTCAAGAAGGCCTCCGCGGCCAAAGCCCTGGAGGAGGCGAGGAAGCGCCTGGAGCTGGGGCTGGAAAGCCCCTTGGGGGTCCTGCAGGCGGAGCTTGGCCTCCTGCAGGCGGAGCTCGCCCTGGTCCAAGCGGAGTACGCGGTTAAGGAAAGGCTTTTGGAACTCTACCAGTTCTATGGGGAACTCCTACCGGAGGTAACGGAATGAGAAAGCTTTTGGCCCTGCCCTTTTTGGCCCTAGCCCTGGCCCAACCCCTGCCCGAGGCCCTGAAGAAGGCCCCGGAACTCCCCACGGTGGTCACCGCCCGGCTGGAGTACGAAACCCGGGCCAAGGACCTGGAACGAACCCTCCAGGACCCCTTGCGCACCCCCCTCGCCGAGCTCCAGGCCCGCCAGGCCCTGGCCCTGGCCGAGGCCCGCCTGAACCGGGCCCTGGCCCAGGGGGAGGAGAGCATCGCCTCCGCCTACACCGGGGTGCTGGAGGCCGAGGCCCAGGTGCGCCTGGCCCAAAAGGCCCTGGAGGTGGCGGAGCTCGGCCTGAAGGCCACGGAGATCCGCCTCCGGGGGGGCGGGGCCACGGCCATAGACCTCCTGGAGGCCCAAAACCGGGTCCTGGAGGCCAGGAAGAACCTGGAGCTCGCCGAGCGGGGCCGGGAAAGCGCCCTAGCCCAGCTCAAAAACCTCCTCGGGGACTGGAAGGTGGAGCCCCTTAAGGCCCTCCCCCCGCTTCCCCAGGAAGGGGTGGTGGAGGAGCTCCTCAAGGCCCACGCGGACCTCCTCCAGCTCCGGAACACCCTAGAGCTCCTCCGCTTCCAGCGGGGCCTTCTGGACGAGAGCTTCACCCCCAAAAAGGACATTGAGGCCCTGGAGGACCAGCTCTCCACCGTGGCCAAGAACCTGGAGAACTTAGAAAGGAGCCTCCGGGTGGGGCTTTCCGCCCGCCACCGCCAGCTTGCCCCCCTCCTCCAGGCGGTGAGGAGCGCAGAAGAAGCCCTAAAGCTCGCCCAAGAGCGCTACGCCGCGGAGGAAAAGCGCTTTAGGGCGGGGCTTTCCAGCCAGCTCGCCCTCCTGCAGCAGGAGCTTGGCCTCTTGCAGGCGGAGCTCTCCTTGGCCCAGGCCCGGGGGACCTACCTGAAGGCCTACTACGGCCTTATGGCCTCGAGGTGACCATGCGGCGCGCCCTTCTCCTCCTCCCCCTTCTCCTCTTCGCCTGCGCCCCCAAAAAGGCCGAGGCCCCTAAGGAGGCCCCCAAGCCCCTGGCCTTCCAGGTGAAAACCGTCCCCCCCACGCGGGGGGCCCTGGAGGCGGAGGTGCGGGCCTCGGCCACGGTCCAGGCGGAGAAGGAAAGCTTTGTGGCCGCGGGGGCCTCGGGCCGGGTCCTGCGCACCCTGAACCCGGGAAGCCGGGTGGAGGCGGGGCAGGGGGTGGTCTTCCTGGACCCCGCCCCCTTCCAGGAGGCCCTCTCCGCCGCCCGGCTGGCCCTGGCCCAGGCGGAGGCCAACCTGGAACGAACCGAGAACCAGCTTAGGGCCAACCGCGCCGCCCTTCTGGCCCAGCTGGAGGCGGCCAAGGCCCAGCTGGAAGCGGCCAGGCGCCGCTTTGAGGAGGGCCAGGCCCTCCTCCAGGCGGGGGCCCTGGCCCCCCTGGACCTGAAGGCCTTGGAGGCCCAGTACCGCCAGGCCCAAAGCGCCTACGAGAACGCCAAGGAGGCCCTGGACCGCCTGGAGCGGGGGGAGGACCTGAAGCTTCTCCGGCTTCAGGTGGAGTCCGCCCGCCTCCAGGTGCGGCAGGCCGAGCGGAACCTAAGGGAAACCGTGATCCGCGCCCCCTTCGCGGGGGAGGTGGTGGAGGTCTACGTGCGGGAAGGGGAGTTCGTGGGGGCGGGGAGCCGGGCCTTCCGCCTGGCCACCACCGACCGCCTCCTGGCCAAGGTTTACCTCCCCCCGGAAGAAGCCGCCCGCCTAGGCCCCGAAACCCCCTTCACCCTGCGCCAAAACGGCCGCACCGCGGGGGCCACCCTCCTGCGCAAGACCGACCTCCCCGGCCAGAACCGCCTGGTGGAGGTGGTCTTAAAGCCCGAAGGCGCCCTCCTCCCCGGCCCCGCGGAGGCGGTTTACCGGAAGGTCCTGGCGGAGGGCCTCCTCCTGCCCGCGGGGGCGGTGCGGGCGGAAGGCGGGGAAGCCGTGGTCTACGCGGTGGAGGGAGGCCAGGCCCGCAGGAAAAGGGTGAGCCTTCTCGCCCAGGAAGGGGACCGGGCGGCGGTGGCGGGGCTAAGCGGGGAGGAGCGGGTGATCTTCCCCGTTCCCGAAGGGCTTAAGGACGGGGACCCGGTGGAGGTGGTGCCGTGAGGACGAACCCCCTGGTGGCCTTCTTTGTGGAGCGCTTCGTCTTCGCCACGGCCATCTTCGTGGGGCTCGTCCTGGTGGGGCTTCTTTTGGGCCTGGGGCTTGGGGTGGAGCTCCTGCCCCGCTTCCAGGTGCCGGTGGTGGCGGTCTCCACCGCCTACCCGGGGGCGGGGCCCGAGGAGGTGGCGGAGCAGATTTCCAAGCCCCTGGAGGACGCCCTCTCCACCCTAAGCGGGGTGGACACCATCGGGAGCTCCTCCACCGAGGGGTTCAGCCTGGTCTTCGTGCAGCTCAAGCAAGGGGTGAACGTGGACCAGGCGGCGGTGGAGGTGAGCCAGAAGGTGGCCGCGGTGCGAAGCGCCCTTCCCAGGGACGCCTCGGCCCCCGTGGTGCAGAAGTTTGACCCCTCCGCCAGCCCCATCCTCTACGTGGCCCTCGAGGCCCCCGGGGAGAGCCTGGCCCGGGTCCTGCGCTACGCCGAACGGGAGCTCAAACCCAAGCTCCAGCTGGTCCCCGGGGTGGCGGACATCCGCCTCACCGGGGCCCCCAAGACCGCCATCCAGGTCTACCTGGACCCGGACCGCCTCCAGGCCCTGGGGGTGGCCCCGGGGCAGGTGGTCCAGGCCCTTTCCGCCTCCGCCCTCAACCTCCCCTTGGGGAGCCTGGAGGAGGGGGAAAAGCGCCTGGTCTACACCCTCAGGAACACCCCCGCCACCGCCAAGGAGGTGGCCGAGGTCCTGGTGGACCCAAGCCGGGGCCTCAAGGTGCGGGACGTGGCCCGGGTGGTGGAGGCCACGGAGGAGCCCACCACCTTAAACCGCTTAAACGGCCGGCCCGCGGTCCTCCTGGCGGTGGTGAAGACCCCGGACGCCAACGCCGTGGCCGTGGCCGACGGGGTGAAGGAGGCCCTGAAGGAGATCCGGCTTCCCAGGGGCTTCCAGGCGGAGGTGGCCCTGGACACCACCCGCTTCATCCGGGCCGCGGTGGAGGACACCGTGCGGGAGGCCTTCTTGGCGGCCTTCGCCGTCTCCTTGGTGGTCCTCCTCTTCCTGGGCAAGCTCAACTCCGTCTTCTCCGTGATCCTGGCCATCCCCATCACCCTTTCGGGGGCCATCCTCCTCTTCGGGCTTCTGGGCTTCACCTACAACCTCATCAGCCTCCTGGCCCTCACGGTGGCGGTGGGCATCGTGGTGGACGACTCCATCGTGGTGGCGGAGAACATAGACCGCTACCGGAAGATGGGCTACGGCCTGAAGGAGGCGGTGCTAAAGGGGGCGAGCGAGGTGAGCGTGGCCGTGGCCGCGGCCACCCTAAGCCTCCTCGCCGTCTTCCTGCCCATCAGCTTCCTCCCCGGGCTCATCGGGCAGATCTTCCAGCAGTTCGGCCTGGGCATGGCCGCGGCCATCGCGGTGAGCTGGCTGGAAGCCCTCCTCTTCCTCACCGTGCGCCTGGCCTACTTCCCCGACCCCGAGCCCCCCGCCTTCCGGGAGGCCCTCCGCGCCCTTCGCCTTCTCCCCAAAGACCTCCTCTGGGCCTACCGGCAGGGGTTCTACCGGCCCCTGGGGCTTCTTGTGGGCGCGGGGAGCTTCTTCCTCCTCCTTCGGGAAGGCCCCCTCTACCTCCTCCTCCTGCCCCTCTACCCCGCCCTCCTCGGGCTTCTCCGCTACCTCGCCCGCTTCCTCCTTGACCTGGCCGGGGCCCTCGCCCGCCTCCTGCACGAGGGGGTGGAAGGGGGGCTTAGGCGCCTCACCGAGGGCTACGCCCGGAGCCTGGAAGGGGCCTTAAGGCGGCCCTGGCTGGTCCTCCTCCTGGCGGGAGGGGCCTTCCTCTCCATCTTCCCCATCCTGCCCCGGATCCCCTTCAACTTCACCCCCCAGTCCGACACCGGGGTCCTCACCGCCACCCTCCTCCTCCCCAAGGACACCCCCCTGCCCCTTTCCGACCGGGCGGCCCGGGCGCTGGAGGGCTACTTCCTGGCCCACCCCGCGGTGGAACGGGTGGTGACCACCGTGGGGGCCAGCGCCACCGGCGGGGCCCAGGTGGGGGACCCGAGCCGCATCCAGCTCCAGGTGGTCCTCAAGCCCAAGGGGGAGCGGCCCGACATCTTCACCCTCACCGAGGCCTTTAACCGGGAGGGGAAGGAGGTCTTAAAGGGCTTCCCCGGGGCCGACCTCCGCGTTTTGGCCCAGACGGGCCCCGAGGCGGGGGACGCGGACCTACAGTTCTTCGTGACGAGCCCCGACCGGGCCCTCCTGGAGGAGCGGGTGGCGGCCATGGTGGAGCTCATCCGCTCCAAGCCCTACGTGCTGAACGTCAAGAGCACCCTCGAGGCCACCCAACGGGAGCGGGTCTTCGTCCCCGACCCCTCTAAGCTTGCGGGCACCGGCCTCACCCCAAGCGACCTGGCCCAGACCTTGAGGCTCTACCTCTCAGGGGTCCAGGCGGCCACCGCCCGCCGGGGCGGGGAGGAGTTCCCCGTGCGCGTCCAGGCAGACCCCCTTCGCCTTTCCGGGGAGACCGACCTCCTAAGCCTTCCCGTCTACGCCCCCGCCCTCCAGGCCTTCCTGCCCTTGGGGAGCCTGGGGCGGTTTGAGGAGCGCCCCGGCCCCACCCTCATCTCCCGCCGCAACCAGGCCTACGCCGCAGGGGTCAACATCAACCTGCGCCCAGGCGCCCCGGGCACCTTCCAGATCCAGCGGGAGCTGGAGGCGGAGTTTGAGGCGAAGGGCCTCCTGGGGGACGGGGTCGGCCTGGTGAGCGCGGGGCTTGGGAGCTTCACCGGGGAGCTCGCCCGCCTGGCCCCCCTGGCCTTCCTGTTGGCCCTGGTGCTGAACTACCTGGTCATCGCCAGCCAGTTCAACGCCTGGCGCTACCCCCTTTACCTCCTCCTCCCCGTGCCCCTAGCCCTGGTGGGGGCCTTCTGGCTCACCTACCTCCTGGGCACGGGCCTGGACGTGATCAGCGTCCTGGGGGTGGTGATGCTCATCGGCCTGGTGACCAAAAACGCCATCCTCCTCCTGGACTTCGCCGTGCGCCGCATGGAGGAAAGGCCCCTCAAAGAGGCCCTGGTGGAGGCGGCGAGGCTTCGGCTCAGGCCCATCCTCATGACCACCCTCACGGTGCTCATCATCAGCCTGCCCCTCCTCCTGGGCACGGGGGAGGGGGCGGAGTACCGGAGGCCTTTAGGGGTCATCATCCTGGGGGGGCTCCTCTCCTCCACCCTCCTCACCCTCTTCGTGGTGCCCGCGGCCTTCTTCGCCTTTGAGGGAAGGGCGCGGGAAAAGGCGGAGGTGCTCACGTGAGCGCCAAGCGGCTTCTCCTCTACTTCATCCCCGCGGCCTTCCTCCTGGCGGGGCTGGTGGTGGCCTTAAGCCTTTACTTCCTCCGCCCCTACCCCGCGGAAGCACTAGCCCGGGAGGCCTTCCAAAAGGCGGGGGGGGAGGAAAGGCCCTACGGCTTCCTCCTGGCCCCCAAAGCCCCCAAGGCCCTCCTGGCCTTCTACCCCGGGGGGCGGGTGGACCCCCTGGCCTACGCCCCCGTCCTCGCCCCCCTGAAGGCGCAGGGCTACGCGGTGGCCCTCCTCAAGGTGCCCTCGGGGATCGCCCTTTTGGGGAAGGAGCGGGCCCTCGAGGCCGCCCGGGACTTCCCGGGCCTCCCCCTCATCGTGGGGGGGCACAGCCTAGGGGGGGTGGCCGCGGCGGAGCTCGCCGCCCGGGAAGGGCTCCCCCTCCTCCTCTTCGCCGCCTACCCGGAGGGGGACCTCTCCGCCCAAAACCTCCCCACCCTGGCCCTCTACGGGGAGGAGGACGGCCTCCTGCCCCCTGCCGAGGCCCGGGAAAAGGCCAAGAGGCTCCCCAAAGGGGCCCGGGTGGTCTTCCTCCCCGGGCTCAACCACGCGGGCTTCGGGGCCTACGGCCCCCAGCGGGGGGATAGGCCCCCCAAGAGGCCCCGGGAGGCCCTCTGGCGGGAGATCGGGGAGGAGGTCCTCCTCTTCCTGGAAAGCCTCGGCCTCTCCACCCCGCCCCCGCCCCAGGCGGTACGCTAAGGGCATGACCACCCAGGAACGCATCTTCCAGGCCATGCAGGCCAACCTGGGGGAGGGCCTCCCCGAGGCCATCCCCCTCCTTCTGGAAAAGGCCCCGAGCCTCCTGCTGGAGCACGGGCGGAGCTGGAGCTTCGCCATGCCCGAAGAGGGGGCCCTGGACGAGAAGACCCGGACCCTTATCCTCCTGGGCATCGCCCTGGCCACGGGCTCCGAGCCCTGCGTGCGGGCCATGGCCCACCGGGCCAAGGGGCTCGGCATCCCCAAGGAGGCCCTCCTGGAAACCCTGAAGATCGCCCGCCTGGCCCAGGCCAACGCCGTCCTAGGCCACGCCACCTCTCTTCTGGAAGTGCTATAGTGGGGGAAGCCGGGGCGGGCGCCCCCCCTCGGAGCCCAAACTTCCCCCACAATCCACCCCACCTCCCCGTTCCCTTTTTGGGGGAAGGGAAAGGAGCGCCATGAAGGACAGCTTCCAAACCCTCAAGACCCTGAGCACCAAAGGCGGCACCTACGGCTACCACGACCTCCTGGAGCTGGAGCGGCAGGGCCTGGCGGAGGTGAGCCGCCTGCCCTTCTCCATCCGGGTCATGCTGGAAAGCCTTCTCAGAAACGAGGACGGCTACCAGGTGACCCGGGAGGACATCCTGGCCCTGGCCCGCTGGCAGCCCGAGCCGGGGGAGGTCAACGTGCCCCTGAAGCTGGCCCGGGTCATCCTGCAGGACTTCACCGGCGTGCCCGCGGTGGTGGACCTGGCGGCCATGCGGGACGCGGTGAAGAAGCGGGGCGGGGACCCTAAGCGCATCAACCCCATCGTCCCCGCGGACCTGGTCATTGACCACTCCGTGCAGGTGGACGCCTTCGGCACCGCCTACGCCTTCTTCTACAACGTGGAGAAGGAGTACGAAAGGAACCGGGAGCGCTACCTCCTCCTCAAGTGGGGGCAACAGGCCCTGGAGAACTTCCGGGTGGTGCCCCCGGGCACGGGGATCGT
Organism: Thermus oshimai DSM 12092; assembly: GCF_000373145.1. Taxonomy (NCBI): domain Bacteria; kingdom Thermotogati; phylum Deinococcota; class Deinococci; order Thermales; family Thermaceae; genus Thermus; species Thermus oshimai. The sequence continues at coordinate 34,288 of NZ_KB890622.1, read as the reverse complement.
CCATCAGGTAAACCTGGAGTACCTGGCCAAGGTGGTGATGACGGAAAAGCGGGACGGCCTCACCCTGGCCTTCCCCGACAGCCTGGTGGGCACGGACAGCCACACCACCATGGTGAACGGCCTGGGGGTCCTGGGCTGGGGCGTGGGGGGCATCGAGGCCGAGGCGGTGATGCTGGGCCAGCCCTACTACATGCTGGCCCCCAAGGTGGTGGGCTTCAAGCTCTACGGGGAGCTCCCCGAGGGGGCCACGGCCACCGACCTGGTCCTCACCGTCACGGAGATGCTCCGCAAGCACGGGGTGGTGGGCAAGTTCGTGGAGTTCTACGGCCCCGGCGTCTCCAAGCTCCCCCTGGCCGACCGGGCCACCATCGCCAACATGGCCCCCGAGTACGGGGCCACCATGGGCTTCTTCCCCGTGGACGAGGAAACCCTGAACTACCTGAGGCTCACCGGCCGCCCGGAGGAGCTTATTGAGCTCGTGGAGGCCTACACCAAGGCCGTGGGCCTCTTCCGCACCCCCGAGGCGGAGGGGAAGGTGGTGTACTCCGAGCACCTGGAGCTGGACCTCTCCACGGTGGAGCCCTCCCTGGCCGGCCCCAAGCGGCCCCAGGACCGGGTGCCCCTCAAGGAGGCCAAGAGGAGCTTCCTCCTCCACCTCACCAAGCCGGTGAAGGAGCGGGGCTTTGGCCTCTCCGAGGACCAGCTCGGCAAGAAGGTCCTGGTAAAGCGCCAGGACGAGGAGTTTGAGCTCACCCACGGCTCCGTGGTCATCGCCGCCATCACCAGCTGCACCAACACCTCCAACCCCTCGGTGATGCTGGGGGCGGGGCTTCTGGCCAAGAAGGCGGTGGAGGCGGGCCTGGACACCAAGCCCTGGGTGAAGACCTCCCTGGCCCCCGGCTCCAAGGTGGTGACGGACTACCTGGAAGCAAGCGGCCTCCTCCCCTTCCTGGAGGCCCTCCGCTTCCACGTGGTGGGCTACGGGTGCACCACCTGCATCGGCAACTCCGGCCCCCTCCCCGAGGACATCGCCAAGGCGGTGGAGGAAGGGGACCTGGTGGTGGCCGCGGTGCTCTCCGGCAACCGCAACTTTGAGGGGCGCATCAACCCCCACGTGAAGGCCAACTACCTGGCGAGCCCCATGCTGGTGGTGGCCTACGCCCTGGCCGGGCGCATGGACATTGACCTGGCCACGGAACCCCTGGGCTTTGACCCCAACGGCAAGCCCGTCTACCTCAAGGACATCTGGCCCTCCATGGAGGAGATCCAGGAGGCCATCCGCAAGACCCTGGACCCCGAGCTCTTCAAGAAGGAGTACAGCACCGTCTTCCAGGGGGACGAGCGCTGGCAGGCCCTGCCCGCCCCCACCGGGGAGCTCTACGCCTGGGACCCCGAGAGCACCTACATCCAGAACCCCCCCTTCTTTGAGGAGCTGGGCCAGAACCAGGTGGGGGACATCCGGGGGGCCAGGGTCCTCTTGGTCCTGGGGGACTCCGTGACCACGGACCACATCTCCCCCGCGGGGGCCATCCCCGTGAAGAGCCCCGCAGGCCAGTACCTCCTGAGCAAAGGGGTGAAGCCCGAGGACTTCAACTCCTACGGCGCCCGGCGGGGCAACCACGAGGTGATGATGCGGGGCACCTTCGCCAACATCCGCATCAAGAACCTCATGCTGGACGGGATTGAGGGGGGCTACGCCAAGAAGCTCCCCGAAGGAGAAGTGGACTTCGTCTACAACGTGGCCATGCGCTACAAGGCCGAGGGGACGCCCCTCCTCGTCATCGCCGGGAAGGAGTACGGCACCGGAAGTAGCCGCGACTGGGCGGCCAAGGGCACCTACCTCCTGGGGGTGAAGGCGGTGCTGGCGGAAAGCTTTGAGCGCATCCACCGCTCCAACCTGGTGGGGATGGGGGTCCTGCCCCTGGAGTTCCTGCCGGGGCAGAACCGGGAAACCCTGGGCCTCACGGGCTACGAGACCTACGACATCCTGGGCCTTTCCGACCTAAAGCCCAGGAAGGTGGTGGAGGTGGTGGCGAGGCGGGAAGACGGCACCGAGGTCCGCTTCCAGGCCATCGCCCGCCTGGACACCCCGGTGGAGGTGGACTACTACAAGAACGGGGGCATCCTCCAGACCGTGCTCCTGAACATCCTCAAGGAGGAGAAGGCCAGGTAGGCCCCCCTGGGGCCCCCGCCGAGGCTTTCGCTTCGGCGGGGTACCTAAAAAGCCCCCGCCGGGCATCCCGGCGGGGGCCTTTTGGTGCCGGGGACGGGACTCGAACCCGTACGGGGGATTTTCCCCCAGCGGATTTTAAGTCCGCAGCGTCTACCGTTCCGCCACCCCGGCGAAACCGGCCTCATCCTACGGCAAGGGGCCGGGAACGGGCAAGGCTTAGCGGGCGTAGCGGAGGAAGGCCTCCTCCTGGAAGCGGGCCTCCACCAGGTCCTCCCAGTAAAGCCAGCCCTCCCGGAAGGCGGGGAAGTCCAGAAAGCCCCCTTCCGCCTTGAGGTGGAAGGCGAGCTCGGAAGGCTCCGTCACCCCCTGCTGGAAGGCGAGGAGGGCCGACTGGTAGGCCCCGAAGCTGCTTTGGGCTTGGCTGCCCACCATGGCCCGCTTGCCCTTTTCCCGGGCTAAGGCCAGCATCTCCAGGGTCCAGGTTATCCCTGTGCGGGCGGGCTTGAGGTTCAGGATGTCAAAGGTGTCCAGCGCAAGCTCCCGCCTGAGGTCCCTCGGGGTCATGGCGGAGTCGTCGGCGATGAGGGGTAGGAGGCCCTTGGACTTGAGGGCCTTGCGGGCCAGGACCTCCTCAACGGGGAGGGGCTCTTCCACGTAGAGAAGGCCCATCTCCCGCCAGGCCTTCAGGTAGGCCTCGGCCTCCTTGGGGCTTAGGGTCTCGTTGGCGTCCGCGTAAAGCTCCACGTCGGGGAACGCCTCCCTTAGGCGGAGGAGTTTCTTACGGTCCTCCTCCAGGTCCCGGCCCACCTTCACCTTGAAGACCCGGACCCCCGCCCCGTGGGCCATTTGGGCGTCTGCCAGCATCTCCTCCTCCGAGGCCATGCCCAGGATGTAGGCCACCCGCACCCGGTGCTTGGCGGGCTTCAGGACCTGGTGGAGCTCCTCCCCCTCGCTCCTGGCCCAGGCCTCCCAAAGGGCGGTGTCCAGGGCCCCCTTTAGGCCGTAGTTGAAGGGGAAGGCCTCCAAGACCGCCCGGATGGCATCCTGGTCCTCGGCCTCGAGGCCAAGGAGCTTGGGCCTCAGGTACTCCAGCCCGGAGCGCACGCTCCCCAGGGTCTCCCCGTAGATGGTGGGGCGGATGGCCACCTCCGCCCGGCCGAGGCTCCCATCCGATAGCTCCACCTCCAAGAGGGCGTGCTCCAGGGCCGCCATCTCCGAGGCCTTGCCCCAGCGCAAAGGGGCCCTTAGGGGGATGGAAAACGGGATAAGGCGCAGGTCCTTGATCGCCGGCATGCCCCCATTATGGCCCGAGGCGGAGGGTGAGGTCGGCCCCCAAAAGGGCCTCTCCGCTCACCCGGTGGGGCACCCCAAGGGCCTCCCCTAGGGCGCGGGCCAAAAGGCCAGGGCCGTTTTCCAGGACCTCCGTGCGGGGGGGGTCGGCCTCGAGGGGGCGCTTCCAAACCTTCAGGCCCAGGGCCCTAAGCCGTTCCGCCACCTCCTCCGCCTTTCCTTCCGCGGAAGGGCCGTAGACCAGGGCCACGGTGCGCCCCCTTAGGGAGGCCTCCTCGGACCAAGCCCGCCCCTCAAAGTAGAGGGCGCGGAGCTCCAAAAGGGCTTCCCGGTCCACCTGCCACCCCCCCCCGAAGTGGCCCGGAAGGAGGAGGCTTACGAGCTCGGGGCGCCTTAGGGCAAAGCCCAGGATCCGCCCCACCTCCTCTCGGGAAAGGTCCGTGCGCACATGGGCCTCCGCCTGGGCCACCGCCCGGGGTAGGCGGAGGAGGCCAGCGGGGCTTAGGACCTTCTCCTTTAGGGCCTGGAAGAAGGCCTGCTGGCGCTGGATGCGCCCGATATCCCCCAGGGCGTCGTGCCGGAAGCGGAGGAAGCCCTCCGCCCCTTTGCCGTCCAGCACCTGGCAGCCGGGCTTCAGGTCTATGGAAAGCCCCGCCGCCTTGTCCTCATACCGGAGGGGCTTCTCCACGCACACCCTCACCCCCCCCAGGGCGTCCACGAAGGCGTAAAGGGCGTTTAGGCTCACCGCCACAAAGCGCTCCGCCTCCACCCCCACGGCCTGGGCCACGGCCGCCTTCAGGAGCTTGGGGCCCCCCAGGGGGTTGGCGGCGTTGATCTTGTGCCATCCGTACCCCGGAAGGTCCACCCACACGTCCCGGGGAATGGAGAGGACCACCGCCCGGTTCGCCCCGGGGTCCAGCCGCACCAGGAGGACGGTGTCCGCCAGGCCCCTAAAGCGCTCGGGGGCCCTTTGGTGATAGCCCGAGTACTCCGGGGAAACCCCGTAGACGAGGAGGGTCAGGGGCCGGTCCAGGCCCCGGGGGTCGGGGAGGCCATACCGGAGGAGGGGGCCTAAAAGGGGGAAGGCCCAGTAGAGGAGGGCCAGAAGGAGGAGAAGAAAGGCCATACGGAAAAGGCGGCGCACAGAAAGCCATTCTAGCCCTTCCCCCCTTAGGGAGATGAAAACCCCCCGCCCTCTAGGGCGGGGGAAGAAAGGGGGAGGCTTTAGGGGAAGCAGTAGGTGCGGTCAGAAAGGACCCGGTCGGCGCGGAGGAGGCCATACCCGGTTTGGGCGTTGTAGCTACCCCCGTTGCTCGCCGTCTGGATTAGGCACTGCTTCACCTGGCCCACCGTGGGGGTCCGGCCGTAGACCGCGTGGTAGTGGGCCACATAAAGGGCGGCCACCGTGCTCACCATGGGGGCGGCGAAGGAGGTACCGGCCCCTGTCGTGTAGGGCCTCGAGCTCTCGTAGTAAGAGTAGTCCTGGCCAAGGGCAAGAACGTAAAACGCCTGCGCTGGGGTGCGGTTCCCCCCAGGGGCTAGAACCAGGTCCTTAGGGGTGGAGGAGTAGTTGGAGAAATCGGAGCGAGCCCCGTCCAGACGGGCCGAACCCACGGCCAAAACCCCGGGATAGGCAGCGGGGTACATGAGGCCGTCCGTGCCGTTGTTGCCTGCGGCGGCCACGGGGAGGCTTCCCTTGGAGAGGGCGTAGTTCAGAGCGTCCTGGACCACGCCGTCCAGGGGCGTGGCGCTTCCCAGGCTCAGGTTGATGAGGGCCGCCCCACGGTCGGCGGCGTAACGGATGGCCTTGGCGAGAGTGGTGCTAGTGGTGGTGTAACCCCCGTTCACCCAGTAGAAGACCTTTACCGGCAGGACCGCCACCCGGCCCAGGCCCAAGCCCGGCACCCCCTTGCCGTTGTCCGCCGCCGCGGCCACCAGGCCCGCCACCCCTTGGCCGTGGTCGGGGTCGCTGTTCGCATACGCGCTGTTGGGCGGAGGTGGAGATGGGTCCAGGTTGCTGGCACCTAGGCCATCATCTGTGGCGTTGTAGCCCGAAAGGAAGAGTCCCGCGTCCTCGTGGGCGGGGTTAAAGGCGGTATCCAAGACGGCCACGATGGGGGTGCAACCGTAGGAGGCCACCCGCACGAGGTCCCAAGCTGCTTGCATGTGGATGAGGACGAGGTAAGGCTGCAAGCGGGCAGGATCAGCCGGGGATGCAGGGTATAGGGGATCGTTCGGAACGTAAAGGGGGAAGTACAGGTAGTTGGGCTGCACGAACCGCGCCCCCGCCCGGAGGAGGGCCTCGGCCTTGGCCCGCTCCTGGCCCTTGGGCACCCCCACCCGCAGGAACCCCCCTTCCAAGGCGGAAAGGGGCCGCACCCCCTCCACTCGGGCGGCCAGGCCCTGCGGGGTGAGGCCCCCGGGAAGGACCAAAAGCTCCCCCGGAACATGGGGGGCCGAGAAGTCCCCAAGGCCCTGGGGGGTCTGCTGCTGGGAGCCCAGGCTTTGGACGGAAAGCCCCGTAGGGGTGGGGGTACAGCTGGTGGAGGGAGGGGGCGGCGGAGGAGACTCATTGGGGCAGGCGGTGAGGAGAAGGGCCGTCCCCAGGAAAAGGCCGGCGAAGGCAAGGCGCTTCATGCCCCCACTATACCCACCTGGGAAAGGCCCTTCTTAAGCTTGCCCTAAGGTTTCCGCCACCCGCTCCGCCACCTTCTCCAAGAAGGCGAAGAACAGGGGGCCGTAGTGGGCGAGTTCGTCCCCGTCGGTGGCGGCCACGGGAAAGTCCCAACCCCTCTCCTGGGCCAGGGCCCTTGCCCGTTCCCAGGGGTTTTTCCCCCAGGGCTTGGGCTCGTAGAGGAAGAGGTCGGGCCTTCGCCTTCGCACCTCCTCCAGGTCCGGGGTGAAGTAGGCCTGGGGCACGTCCAGGAAGAGGGGCCTCAGGCCCAGGTGGAGGAGGGCCTGGGCGATGTAGCTCCCCCGGCCCACGGTGATGGGCCCCCCCAGGTCCATCTCAAAGTAGACCGTGGCCTGGAAGCGGCCCCTTAAGCGGGCGTAGCGCTGGGCGAGGGTGTGGGCGAGCTCTGTGGCCCGCTCCTCCAGGTCCAGGAGGTGGCCTAAAGTGGAGAGGTTTTCCAGGATGCCGTAGGGGCTGGTGGGGAGGGGCAGGGCGTAGACGGGAAAGCCCTCCTCCTTGAGCCTCAGGGCCTGCTCCCGCTGCACCCCCGTGGAGAGGAGGACCAGGTCGGGCCTTAGGCTCCTTAGGAGCTCCGTGCGGATCTTGGTGTAGGAGGCGAGGACGGGGAGGGAAAGGACCTCCGCGGGGCGGTGGCAGAAGGCGCTCCGGCCCACCACCCTCTCCCCCACCCCCAGGGCGAAGAGGGCATCCGTGACGTTAGGGGCGAGGCTTACGATGCGCTCAAAGCGATCGGGGAGGTCCAAAGGCCCCAGGATCTCGTGGAAAACCCTCATTTCCGCAGGTCCAGGGCGCGGGCGTGGCCCTCCAAGCCCTCCGCCCGCGCGAGGAGGGCCCCCTTGGGGGCAAGCCGCCGCACCGCCCCTTCCGCCAGGCCCAGCACGGGGATGACCTTGAGGAAGTCCCGCACCGCAAGCCCCCCCTGGAAGCGGGCGGTGCCGGAGGTGGGCATCACGTGGCTGGGCCCGGCGATGTAGTCCCCTAGGGCCTCCGGGGTCCCCTCCCCCAGGAAGACCCCCCCGGCGTTCCGCACCCGCCCAAGCCAGGGCAAGGGATCGGAAAGGGCCAGGCAGAGGTGCTCGGGGGCGTAGAGGTTGGCGAGCTCAAAGGCCTCCTCGAGGCTTTCCGTGAGCACCAGCCCCCCCTTTTCCAGGGCCTTTTTGGCGATCTCCGCCCGGGGGAGGTCCTGAAGCCTAAGGACAAGCTCCGCCTCCACCTTTTCCAAAAGGGCCCGGTCGGGGGAAAGGAGCCAGGGCTCAGAGTCGGGGCCGTGCTCCGCCTGGGCCAAAAGGTCCGCGGCGAGGAGCTTAGGGGAGGCGGAGCCGTCCGCCACGATGAGGGTCTCCGTGGGGCCCGCCAGGCCGTCAATCCCCACCGCCCCGTAGACCTGGCGCTTGGCCTCCACCACGTAGGCGTTCCCCGGCCCCACGATCTTGTCCACCCGGGGGACCCTTTTCGTGCCGTAGGCCAGGGCGGCCACCGCCTGGGCCCCCCCCATGGCAAAAAGCCGGTCCGCCCCCGCCACCCAAGCCGCGGCCAGGACCCCGGGGTGGACCCGGGGGGGGCTGGCCACGATGACCTCCCCCACCCCCGCCACCTTGGCGGGCACCACGGTCATGAGGAGGCTGGAAAGGAGGGGGGCACTTCCCCCCGGCACGTAGACCCCCACCCGGTCCAAGGGCCGGACCAGCTGGCCCAGGACCCCGCTCTCGTCGGCCTTTAGGAAGCCCCCCCGGGCCTCCTCCCGGTAAAAGGCCTCGATGCGCTCCCGGGCGGTCTCCAGGGCGTCCCTTAGCTCCTCGTCCAGGTCCTCGTAGGCCTCCCGCCAGGCCTTCTTGGGGATCTCCTCCACGGGGTGGCCGTCCAGGTCCCGGCTCAGGCGGTCCAGGGCCTCGTCCCCCTGGGTGCGCACCGCCTCCAGGATCCCCCGGACGATGCCCTCCACCTTGGGGTCAAAGGCGAGGCCGCGGCGGGCAAACCGCTCCCGCACCTCCTCCGCGCGGTAGATCATGCCCCCACTATACCCAACGCCGCCTCCGCCTGGGCTCCTCCTCCCCTTCCCACAGGGCCTCAAACACGTGGTCGCCCACCTGCTGGGCCACCCGCACCACCCGGTCCCCCTCCACCTGGACCAGGGTGAGCCCCGGGCGGAGGCGGTACTGGCGGAGGGGCCGGCCCTCGGCCTCGAGGTCCGGCAGGCGCTCCACGTAGGCCCGCCCCCCGGGGAGGGCAAAGCGGGCCACCTCCCCGGGAAGGAGGTCCAGGTGGGGCAAGGCGAGGAGGAGGGAAAGGGCGTCGTGGTAGGGCGCGAGGTAGGGGTAGGCCAGGCTCTCCTTGCCCTGGCTCACCATCACCAGCCCCTCCCCCTCCAGCCGTTCCACGGTGAAGACCCGGGCCTCCCGGCCCTCCACCCTTTCCGAAAAGTAGCGGGAAAACCCCTCGAGGTCGGTCTCCGTGCTGAGGCGGACCTTGGTGCGGGGCAGGGGCAGGAGGAGCTCGGCCTGAAAGGTGGCCTTCACCCCTTCCCTGCCGGGGAGGACCTCCAACCGCCCTTCCCCCGCGGGCTCCCCCGCGTGGAAGAAGCGGTAAAGGTGTACGGCCTTGCGCGCGCGCATGGGTCTAGCGTACCCGGATGGTGAGGGGAGGGCCCGGGACCTCCAGGAGGTAGTCCACGGGGTCGCGGCCGGGCACCCGGATGCGGAGCCGGTACACCCCGGGGGCGTCCACCTCCGCCCGCCCGGGGGCGGTGAGGAGAAGGGTGCCGGGCTGGAGCCTGGAACCCGGAGGGGCCTCCAGGAGGTAGACCTCGGCCTTCTCCGAGGGGGGCTCGGTGCGGAACTCCACGGCGTAGGGCCCCTGCCCCTGGGGTCTGGGCCTGAAGAGGAAAAGCCCCAAAAGGACCAGGAGGAGGGGCAGAAGCCAAAGGATCCGCCTCCTGCCGGGGTTCTTGGGCTCCACCACGGGGAAGGGGGGCTCGTCCTTCTCCTCTATGCGGATGACCTTGGGACGGCTTGGGGAGGGGGGCGGGGGCTCCTCGGGAAGGGCCTTGGGGGGTTCGGGCGGGGCCTCCTCCTCCACGGGCAGGGGGCGCTTTTTGGGCTCCTCCGGCGGGGGCTCCTGGGGAAGGGCCTCCGAAGCCGCCTCCTGTGGCGCAAGGAGGGCCTCCAGGTCCCCCCGCTCCAGGGCCTCCCTTAGGGGAAACTCCTCAAAGCGCCCCCCCGCCAGGGCCTTGGCCAGCTCCAGAAGGGCCTGCCGCCCGTCCCCCTCCAACGCCTTAAGCCCCGCCCCCGCCAGCCACACCCGCCGGCCCTTCACCAAGCAGAGCTCGGCCCGGGGGGCGTAGGCCACCCCTTGGGCCTCCAGGTCCTTGAGGGCCTGGGCCATGGCCCGGACCCAGACGGCAAGCCGCTCGAGGTCCGCCACCCCCAGGTAGTGGGAAAGGGGCACCGCCCCCAGGGGCCACTCCAGCACCCAGGCGTCCTCGAGGGCTTCCAGGAAGGGAAGCAGGGCGGGGCCTTCCAGGGGCCTCCCCTCCGCCCCCTTTAGGACCATCACCGGGGTTCCGGTGCGGGTATCCTGGCCCTCGTACACGGTAAGGGGGGGAATACGGGCGATAATACGGCGAAGCCAATGCGTTCCCAAGACCTCCATCCCCCCAAGTATACGCACGACCCATGAGGGCGGCGTATAATCTGCCAAAGGAAGGGCCCATCGGCCGGAAAGGAGCGGGGATGGAGTTCAAGATCACGCTGACCACGGAGGAAATCGTCAGGGGGCTCAAGCATTACCGGCGCATCGCCAAGCAGGATGTCCTCCGGGCACCGGAGACGCCCAACCCCGAGGTCTTCCGCCGCCACGCGGAGGCCCGGCGGGAGGTGTACGCCAAGCTGGCGGAGGTGGCCGAACGGGAGGGGCCGGAGGCCGTGGTCCAGTACGCTTTAGAACTCTACAAGTCCCTGCCCTTCGTGAGCGGCACCCCGGAGGACCAGTACCCCGAGATCAAGGGCCAGGAAAACGCCCTGGAGAACTTCTTCCTCATGATCGGCCTGGACCCCAAGACCCGCCGCGAGGCCCGCAAGGCCCGGAAATCCCTAGAATGAACCTGGACGTCCTGGAAGCCCAGGCCAAGGCCTGCACCGCCTGCCGCCTGGCCGAGGGCCGCACCCAGGTGGTCTTCGGCGAGGGCAACCCCGACGCCAACCTGATGATCGTGGGGGAGGGCCCGGGGGAGGAGGAGGACAAGACGGGCCGGCCCTTCGTGGGCAAGGCGGGGCAGCTCCTGAACCGCATCCTCGAGGCCGCAGGGATTCCCCGGGAGGAGGTCTACATCACCAACATCGTCAAGTGCCGCCCCCCGGGGAACCGCGCCCCCCTGCCCGACGAGGCCAAGATCTGCACGGACAAGTGGCTCCTCAAGCAGATCGAGCTGGTGGCCCCCCAGATCATCGTCCCCCTAGGGGCGGTGGCGGCGGAGTTCTTCCTGGGGGACAAGGTCTCCATCACCAAGGTGCGGGGGCAGTGGTTCACCTGGCACGGGATCCGGGTCTTCCCCATGTTCCACCCCGCCTACCTCCTAAGGAACCCTAGCCGGGCCCAGGGGAGCCCCAAGCACCTCACCTGGCTGGACATCCAGGAGGTCAAGAAGGCCCTGGAGGCCCTCCCCCCCAAGCCCCGGCGCCAGATCCGGGCGGTGAGCCAGGAACCCCTCTTCTAGGGCCCCACCCCGGGGGCCGTAAAATGAACCCGCCTCCGAGCCCGGAAGACCCCCAGGGCCTTCTGGGCCGAGCCCTTCAGGCTCCGGGGTGGTGGGGGCAACCCCACCGCCTGCCGCGGACGCAAAGGAGGTGGACGTGAGAACCCCCCTCATCCTGCTTTGGCTCCTCCTCTTCCCAAGCCCGATCCTGGCCCAGGAGGTGCGGGTGGTGGCGGCCTCGGACCTGCAGTACGCCCTGGAGGAGATGCGCCAGGCCTTCCAAAGGGCCAACCCCCAGGTCAAGGTGACCCTCAGCTTCGGCTCCTCCGGCAAGTTCTACACCCAGCTCCTCCAGGGCCTCCCCGCGGACCTCTACTTCTCCGCGGAGGAGGTCTACCCCAAGCTCCTGGAGGAAAAGGGGCTTGCGGAACCCGGCACCCGGGCCCTTTACGCCGTGGGGCGGATGGTCCTTTGGGTGCGGAAGGACCTGGGGCTGGACCCCTCCCGGGGGCCGGAGATCCTCAAGGACCCCAAGGTGACCCGCATCGCCCTCGCCAACCCCGTCCACGCCCCCTACGGCCGGGCCGCGGTCACGCTCCTGGAGAGCTACGGCCTCCTGCGCCGGCTCCCCAACCCCCCTCTGGCCCTGCCGCGCCCATTTAGGGCGCTTTCCTGGAAAGAGCTCCCCTGGGAGGAGATGAACCGGGGCCTCGAGGCCTACTTTGACGTGAGCCCCTTAAGGCAGGGGAAGGGGAACTTCAGCTTCGTCTACGGGGAGAACATCAGCCACGCCGCCCAGCTGGCCCTGACCGGCACGGGGGTGGGCCTCCTGGCCCTCTCCGTGGCCAAGAGCCCGGCCCTGGAGGAAAAGGGGCGCTACTGGGTGACCCCCCTGGACCGGCACCTTAGCCTGGAGCAGGCCTATGTGATCCTCAAGGGCATGAACAGGCCCGAGGTGGTGGCCTTTTACCGCTTTGTGGGAAGCCCGGAGGGGCGGAGCATCCTCCGCCGCTACGGCTTCCTCCTGCCCGGGGAGGGGTAAGCGGTGCCGGATCCCGCCTTCCTCCAAACCCTGAACCTCACCTTTTGGGTGGCCCTGGCCTCCACCCTCCTCCTCCTCCTCCTCGGGGTACCCTTGGCCTGGCTCCTGGCCTTCAAGGCCTTTCCGGGAAAGCGGGTCCTGGAAACCCTCTTCCTCCTCCCCTTCCTCCTCCCCCTGGTCCTGCCCCCCACGGTCCTGGGGTTCTACCTCCTCCTCCTCCTGGGGCCCGAGGGGCCCCTCCACCGCCTTTTGGGGCTGAGCTGGGCCTTTCGCTTTGAGGGCCTGGTGGTGTCCAGCGTCCTCTTCAGCCTCCCCTTCGCCCTCACCGCCTACCGGGAGGCCTTCTTAGCCCTGGACCGAAGCCTCCTGGACACCGCCCGCACCCTGGGGGCGGGACCTTTCAAGCTCTGGGGGAGGCTCATCCTCCCCCTCACCTGGCCCGGCCTCCTCTCGGGGAGCCTCCTGGCCTTCGCCCACACCCTGGGGGAGTTTGGGGTGGTCCTCATGGTGGGGGGGGCCATCCCCGGCAAGACCCAGATGGTGAGCATCTACATCTACGACCTGGTGCAGGCCCTTAGGTTCCGGGAGGCCGCCTGGGCCTCGGGGGTGCTCTTCCTCCTGAGCTTCCTCTTCCTTTACCTGGGCCGGAGCCTGGAGGAAAGGGGGCGCCGGTGGAGATCCGCTACCAGATAAGGAGGCCCATCCGCCTCGAGGCCCACCTCACCGTGGAGGGCTTCACCGTCCTCCTCGGGGAAAGCGGGGCGGGGAAGAGCACGCTCTTAAAGGCCCTTGCGGGCCTCCTACCCGCGGAGGGGACGCCGTTTTCCGGCCTCCCCCCAGAGCGGCGGCCCGTGGGCTACCTCCCCCAGGACCTGGCCCTCTTCCCCCACCTTAGGGCCTGGGAAAACGTGGCCTTCCCCCTCAAAGACCCCCCCAGGGAGGCCCGAAGAAAGGCCCTCCTCCTCCTGGAGCGGGTGGGGCTTTTGGAGCACGCCGAGAAGCGGCCCCACCAGCTTTCCGGGGGGCAAAGGCAGCGGGTGGCCCTGGCCCGGGCCCTGGCCCGGGGGGCAGAGCTCCTCCTCCTGGACGAGCCCACCTCCAACCTGGACGCCCTCACCCGCACCCAGGTGCTGGCGGAACTGGTGGACCTCATCCGCAAGGAGGGCCTCCCCACCCTGGCGGTGAGCCACGACCCCGACCTGGTGGGCTTCGCCGACCGGCTGGCGGTGCTCCTGGAGGGCCGGATCGTCCAGGAAGGCCCCACCCCCGAGGTCCTGGCCCGCCCCGCGGAGAGCCGGGTGGCCCGGCTTTTGGGCTACGCCAACGTCTTCCCCGTGGAGGTGGGGGAAGGGGGGGTGTGGGCCGGAGGGGTCTTCCTCCGCCTCCCCCTCCCCGCCTGGGCCCGGCCCGGGGCGCGGGCCTTTTTGGCGGTGCGGGCGGAGGAGGTCCTGGTGGTCCGCCCCGACCGGCCCAAGCCCCAGGAGAACACCCTCCAGGGCACCCTGGAAACCCTTTACCCCGAGGGGCTAGGCCACCGGGGCCGCTTCCAGGGGCCTCTGACCTTGGAGATCCTCCTGCCCCGGCACGTGCAGGAACGGCTCCGCCTCCAGCCGGGCCAGCCTCTGGAGGTGGTCCTGAAGCCCCGCTACCTCCACCTGATGCCGCGCTAGGGCCTGGAGGAGGGGCTCGGGGAGGCCGAACTTGAGGCGGATTCGCTTGAGGAAAAAACGCCTTTGGTCCCTGTTGAGCCCTTCCAGAGCCCCCTCCACCCCCCCCAGGTGGGCCAGGGCCCGCGCCTCCCCGGGGGAAAGGCAAAACCCTCCCCGCCCCAGGAGGCCCTGGGGAAGGGTCTTTGGGTCGTCCCGGCGGGTGAGGAAGCGGAGGGCCTTGGGCTCGTAGGCCCTTAGGCCGAAAGGGGTGCGCCAGACCCAGACCTGGCCCCAGGGGAGGTGGCCGAGGTCCGCCAGGGCCACCCCCTTACCCTCTTTCCAAGAAACCTTCCAGCCCGCGTTCCGCAAAACCCGGTAAAGCTCCGCGTAAAGCTCCAGATCCTCGGTGTACACCACCGCCACCACGGCGTTCCCTCCTTCCCTAAAAGCCCGAAAGCCCAAAGGCGCCGTTAGGGGCTTAGAGGGAAGGGGGGCCTCGAGGGCGGGTGGCCTCGGGGAAGGCCTCGGGAAAGCCCGGGAGGCCCTGGGCCCGCCCAAGGCCCACGAAGAGGGGGGCCGGGGCCTGGGGGGGCTCCACGGGGGGGAGGCCCTCCGCCACCTGCAGGCCACAGAGGGGGCTGTGCTCGAGGTGGACCGGCCTTTCCGCGGTGCAGAGATCCCCCCTCAGGGCGGGGTTCTGCACCTGCATGAGGTAAAGCTGCAGGGCCACCCCGGTGGAGGCGAGGAGGGCGAGGAAGAGGTAAAGCCCCAGGAGGAGGCCCCGCGCTCTACCCCAGAAGGGCATGCCTTCAGGATACGGGAGGCCCCTAGTAAAGTGGAAGGGTATGGCGGTTAAGGGCGCCAAGGACCTCTTCGGGGAGGAGCTCAGGCTTCACCAGCGCATCGTGGCCCAGGCCCGGGCCGTGCTGGAATCGGCGGGGGCCCTAGAGCTCATCACCCCCATCTTTGAGGAGACCCACGTCTTTGAAAAGGGCGTGGGGGCCTCCACGGACATCGTGCGCAAGGAGATGTTCACCTTCCAGGACCGGGGGGGACGCTCCCTCACCCTCCGCCCCGAGGGCACGGCGGCCATGGTGCGGGCCTACCTGGAGCACGGGATGAAGGTCTGGCCAAAGCCCGTGAGGCTCTGGATGGCGGGGCCCATGTTCCGGGCAGAACGGCCGCAAAAGGGGCGCTACCGCCAGTTCCACCAGGTGGACTACGAGGCCCTGGGCTCGGAGGACCCTTTGGTGGACGCGGAGGCCATCGCCCTCCTTTGGATGGTCCTGAGGGAGCTCGGGCTTAAGGGCCTTTTGGTGAAGCTCTCCTCCGTGGGCGACCCCGAGGACCGGGCCCGCTACAACGCCTACCTAAGGGAGGTCTTAGGCCCCTACCGGGAAGAGCTCTCCGAGGACTCCAAGGAAAGGCTTCTCCTCAACCCCATGCGCATCCTGGACTCCAAGAGCGAAAAGGACCAGGCCCTCCTAAGGGAGCTTGGGGTGAAGCCCATGCTGGACTTCCTTGGGGAGGAGGCCCGGGCGCACCTTTTGGCGGTGGAAAGGCACTTGGAAAAGCTCGGCATCCCCTACGAGCTGGACCCGGCCTTGGTACGGGGCCTGGACTACTACGTGCGCACCGCCTTTGAGGTCCACCACCAGGAGATCGGGGCCCAGTCCGCCTTAGGGGGTGGGGGGCGGTACGACGGGCTTTCCGAGCTCCTGGGGGGGCCCAGGGTGCCGGGGGTGGGCTTCGCCTTCGGGGTGGAGCGGGTGGCCCTGGCCCTGCAGGCGGAGGGGGTGGCCCTCCCCCCGGAGCGGGGCCCCGACCTCTACCTCATCCCCCTGGTGGAAGAAGGGGTGGAGGCGGCCTTCCACCTGGCCCAGCGCCTAAGGCCCCGGGTGCGGGTGGAGTTCAGCCTAAGCCCCAAGAAGCCCGCCAAGGGGCTGGAGGAGGCCCTGAAGCGAAGGGCGGCCTTCGTGGGGTTTTTGGGGGAGGAGGAGCTACGGCTTAAGGAGGTCACCCTCAAGCACCTGGCCACCGGGGAGCAGGTGCGCCTGAGGGAAGAGGAGGTCCTGGGGCATCTCCTTAGGGCTTTGGGGTAATCTTGGGAAGATTATGCGCCGTACCCACTACGCCGGGCTTTTAAGGGAAGAGGATATCGGAAAGGAGGTGGTCCTGGAGGGCTGGGTGAACCGCCGCCGGGACCTGGGGGGGCTCATCTTCCTGGACCTCCGGGACCGGGAAGGGCTGGTACAGCTGGTGGCCCACCCCGAAAGCCCGGCCTACCGGGAGGCGGAAAAGGTCCGGGGGGAGTGGGTGGTGCGGGCCAAGGGGGTGGTGCGCCGCCGCCCGGAGCCCAACCCCAAGCTCCCCACGGGAAGCCTGGAGGTGGAGCTTTCCGAGCTCACCGTCCTGGCCCAGGCCAAGACCCCCCCCTTCCCCGTGGACGCCGGCTGGCGGGGGGAGGAGGAGAAGGAGGCCTCGGAGGAGCTCCGCCTGAAGTACCGCTATTTGGACCTCAGGCGGAAGCGCATGCAGGAAAACCTCCGCCTCCGCCACCGGGTCATCAAGGCCATCTGGGACTTTCTGGACCGGGAGGGCTTCGTCCAGGTGGAAACCCCCTTCCTCACCAAGAGCACCCCGGAAGGGGCGCGGGACTTCCTGGTGCCCTACCGGCATGAGCCCGGCCTCTTCTACGCCCTCCCCCAGTCCCCCCAGCTCTTCAAGCAGATGCTCATGGTGGCGGGGCTGGACCGCTACTTCCAGATCGCCCGCTGCTTCCGGGACGAGGACCTAAGGGCCGACCGCCAGCCCGACTTCACCCAGCTGGACCTGGAGATGAGCTTCGTGGAGGTGGAGGACATCCTCTCCCTGAACGAGCGCCTCATGGCCCACGTCTTCCGCGAGGCCCTGGGGGTGGAGCTTTCCCTCCCCTTTCCCCGCCTCCCCTACCGGGAGGCCATGGAGCGTTTCGGCTCGGACAAGCCCGACACCCGCTTCGGCCTCGAGCTCCAGGAGGTGGGGGGGCTCTTCCGGGAAAGCCCCTTCGCCCTCTTCCGCGAGGCGGAGAGCGTGAAGGCCCTGGCCGTCCCCAAGGCCCTCTCCCGCAAGGAGATCGCGGAGCTTGAGGAGGTGGCCAAGCGCCACGGGGCCGGGGGCCTGGCCTGGGCCCGGGTGGAGGAAGGGGGCCTTTCCGGAGGGGTGGCCAAGCACCTGGAAGCCCAAAGGGAGGCCCTCTTGGAGGCCACGGGGGCAGGGGTGGGGGACACCCTCCTCTTCGCCGCGGGGGGCCTGAGAAGGGCGCAGGAGGCCATGGGGGCGGTGCGCCTCCAGCTAGCCGACCTCCTCGGCCTTAAGCGGGAGGGCTTCGCCTTCCTCTGGGTGGTGGACTTCCCCCTCCTGGAGTGGGACGAAGCGCGGGGAGGCTGGACCTACATGCACCACCCCTTCACCAGCCCCCACCCCGAGGACCTGCCCCTTCTGGAGGAGGACCCGGGGCGGGTGCGGGCCCTGGCCTACGACCTGGTGCTGAACGGGGTGGAGGTGGGCGGGGGGTCCATCCGCATCCACGACCCCGAGCTCCAGGCCCGGATGTTCCGCCTCCTCGGCATCGGGGAGGAGGAGCAAAAGGAGAAGTTCGGCTTCTTCCTCGAGGCCCTCACCTACGGGGCCCCGCCCCACGGGGGCATCGCCTGGGGCCTGGACCGCCTCCTCGCCCTCATGACGGGAAGCCCCTCCATCCGCGAGGTCATCGCCTTCCCCAAGAACAAGGAGGGCAAGGACCCCCTCACGGGGGCCCCGAGCCCCGTCTCGGAGGAGCAGCTCCGGGAGCTTGGCCTGATGGTGATCCGGCATGGCTAGGATTCCCTACGCCTTGGTGGACGCCTTCACCCCCACCCCGGGGGCGGGGAACCGGGTGGCCCTGGTGCTGGACGCCCGGGGCCTGGACGCGGAGGCCCTCCGGGCCCTTGCCCAAAGGACGGGCACCCCGGAGACGGCCTTCGTCCTGGAACGGGAAGGGGTGGTGTACGGGGTGCGCTTCTTCACCCCCGAGGGGGAGGTGGAGTTCTCCGGCCACGCGGCCATCGCCCTGGGCCTCACCCTGGTGCGGCTGGGCCTGGCCCCGGAAGGGGTGGAGCGGATCTACCTGGAAACCCCGGGGGAAACCCTCCCCGTGGAGATCGCCTACGAGGCGGGCACGCCCCAGAAGGCCTGGGTGCGGGGGCCCAGGCCCCGCTTCCGCGACCTCCCCCCCTACCAGACCCTAAAGGAGGTCCTGGAGGCCCTGGGCACGGACGAGCGCTACCTCCACCGGGGGCTTCCCTACGGCATCGCCTACACCGGCATCTGGAGCCTCTTCGTCCCCCTGGTGGCCCCCGGGGTGGTGGACGCCCTGGAGCCGGAGATGGCCGCCCTCAGGAGGGTTTCCCAAAAGCTTGGCCTGGGCACGGTGCACGCCTACGCCCCCATGGGCCCGCGGAGCTTCTACGCCCGGAGCTTCGCCCCGCTCCTCGGGATCCCCGAGGACCCGGTGACGGGCTCGGCCAACGCCGCCCTAGGGGCCCTTTTGGCCCGGGCGGGGGTGGTGCCGAGGCGCGAGGGGGAGGTCCGCCTCACCTTCTACCAGGGGCACCGGCTGGGGAACCCGGGCACGGTGGAGGTGCGGGTGGCCTACAGCCCCTCGGGGGAGCCCTACGGGGTGGAGATCGGGGGGGAGGCCGCCCTCGTGGAGGTGGGGGAGCTTTGAGGCTCGTCTTCCTGGACGTGGACGGCACCCTGGTGGGGCCCAGGGGGGTGCCGGCGTGCGCCTGGGAGGCCATAGAGGAGGCCAAGGCCGAGGGGGTTCGCTTCAGCCTGGTCACGGGGCGGCCCGGGCGGGGGGCGGCCCTCCGCTACGCCCGGAGGCTGGACCCCACGGGCCTCCACATCTTCGAGTCCGGGGCGGTGGTCCTGGCCCTGGGCCAAGACCTCCATACCCCCCCGGCCCTCCCCTTCCACGTGGAGGCCCTGCCGGAAGGGGCGGCGAAGGAGGCGGTGCGGCTTGGGCGGAGGCTTGGGCTTCTCCTCGAGGCCTACACCGCGGACGGGGGGTTCTACGTGGAGGGGGAAGACCCCATCCTCGATGCCCACCAAGCCCTTCTGGACCTGAAGGCGGAAGAGGAAGACCTCCTCTCCCTCACCGGCCTGGTCCGGCTCCAGGTCCTCCTGAGGCCTGAAGACCCCCTGGAGGATTTCCTGGAAGCCCTCCCGGAAGAGCTCGCCCCCCACCTGGCGGAAAGCCCCAAGATGCCCGGGGTGCGCTTCCTCTCCCTCACCAAGCGGGGGGTGAGCAAGCGCACCGCGGCGGAGCGGGTGGCCCAGGCCTACGGGGTTTCCCTGGAGGAGGCGGCCATGGTGGGGGACGGGGAGAACGACCTGGAGCTCCTCCGGGCCGTGGGCCTGGGCGTGGCCATGGGGAACGCGCCCCTATCGGTGCAGAAGGCGGCCCGCTGGGTGGCTCCCCCGGTGGAGGCCTGCGGGCTTAGGGAGGCCCTAAGGTGGATAGGGGGTAAAATCCCCTAGGTATGCGGGTTTTCATAGAGGACATCGCCCAGCACGAGGGCCAGGAGGTGGAGCTCAGGGGCTGGCTCTACGGGAAAAGGAGCAAGGGGAAGATCCACTTCCTCATCCTCCGGGACGGCACCGGCTTCCTCCAGGCCACGGTGGTGAAGGGGGAGGTGCCGGAGGCGGCCTTCCGGGAGGCGGACCACCTCCCCCAGGAGACGGCCCTCATCCTAAGGGGCGTGGTGCGCAAGGACGAGCGGGCCCCCGGGGGGTACGAGCTGGCCGTGCGGGACCTCGAGGTGGTGAGCCGCCCAAAGGAGGAGTACCCCATCGGGCCCAAGGAGCACGGTATAGACTTCCTCCTGGACCACCGCCACCTCTGGCTCCGCCACCGCAGGCCCTTCGCGGTGCTGCGCATCCGGGACGAGCTGGAACGGGCCATCCACGAGTTCTTCGGGGCGAGGGGCTTCCTCCGCTTTGACGCCCCCATCCTCACCCCGAGCGCGGTGGAGGGCACCACGGAGCTCTTCGAGGTGGAGCTCTTTGACGGGGAGAAGGCCTACCTCTCCCAGTCGGGCCAGCTCTACGCGGAGGCCGGCGCTTTGGCCTTCGGCAAGGTCTACACCTTCGGCCCCACCTTCCGCGCGGAAAGGAGCAAGACCCGGCGGCACCTCCTGGAGTTCTGGATGGTGGAGCCCGAGGTGGCCTTCATGACCCACGAGGAGAACATGGCCCTCCAGGAGGAACTGGTGGCCTTCCTGGTGGGCCGGGTCCTGGAACGACGGGCCCGGGAGCTGGAGATGCTGGAGCGGGACCCAAAGGCGCTGGAGCCCGCGGCGGAGGGGAACTACCCCCGCCTCACCTACAAGGAGGCCGTGGCCCTGGTGAACCGCCTGGCGGAGGAGGACCCCGAGGTGCCCCCCATGGTCTACGGGGAGGACTTCGGCGCCCCCCAGGAGGCCGCCCTAAGCCGGCGGTTTGACCGGCCGGTCTTCGTGGAGCGCTACCCCGCCAAGGTGAAGGCCTTCTACATGGAGCCCGACCCCGAGGACCCCGAGCTCGTCCTCAACGACGACCTCCTGGCCCCCGAGGGCTACGGGGAGATCATCGGGGGCAGCCAAAGGATCCACGACCTCGAGCTCCTTAAGCAGAAGATCCGGGAGTTCGGCCTCCCCGAGGAGGTCTACGGCTGGTACCTGGACCTGAGGCGCTTCGGGAGCGTGCCCCACTCGGGGTTTGGGCTGGGCCTCGAGCGCACCGTGGCCTGGATCTGCGGCCTGGCCCACGTGCGGGAGGCCATCCCCTTCCCCCGGATGTACACCCGCATGCGCCCCTGAGGGGGAAAGGCCCCCTACCTATAATGGGGGCATGCGCTTTCCAAAGCTGTTGGACCAGTTCCTGGAAAGCGAGTCTAAGGGCGGCGTCCTCCTTTTCCTCGCCGCCCTCATCGCTTTCCTCGTGGCCAACTCCCCCTTGAGCCCGGCCTACTTTGGACTGAAGGAAACCCCCCTAGGGGTGGGCGTTGGGGACTGGAAGCTGGAAAAGCCCCTGGTCCTCTGGATCAACGACCTCCTCATGGCCTTTTTCTTCCTCCTGGTGGGGCTGGAGATCAAGCGGGAGCTCCTCCAGGGGGAGCTCAAAGACCCCCGGCGGGCGGGGCTGGCCGTGGCCGCCGCCCTAGGGGGCATGGTGGCCCCGGCCCTGGTCTACCTGGCCTTCAACTGGGGCGGGGAGGGGCTAAGGGGCTGGGGCGTGCCCATGGCCACGGACATCGCCTTCGCCCTGGGGGTGCTGGCCCTCCTGGGCTCCAGGGTGCCCCTAGCCCTCAAGGTCTTCCTCACCGCCTTGGCCATCGTGGACGACCTGGGGGCGGTCCTGGTTATCGCCCTCTTCTACACCGAAACCCTCAACCTAGGGGCCTTAGGCTGGGCGGCCCTTTTCCTGGGGCTCGCCTTCCTGGCCAACCGGCTTGGGGTGCGGGCCCTTCCCGTGTACATGGTCCTGGGGCTTTTCCTCTGGTACTTCACCCTCAAGTCGGGGGTCCACGCCACCCTAGCCGGGGTGCTCCTGGCCCTGGCCGTTCCCCTAACCCGGGCCCTCCCCCTACCGGAACTGCACCAGGAGCTTAGAGAAATGGCCCACGAGGACCCCGAGGCCCTGGAAGGGGCCCTGGAGGGCCTCGAGGCCAGCCTGGCCCGGGCCCAAAGCCCCCTGCACCGGCTGGAACACCTCCTCCACCCCTGGGTGGCCTACCTGGTCCTGCCCCTCTTCGCCTTCTTCAACGCGGGGGTGGCCCTGGAAGGGGTGGCCTTGGGCCCCGTGGCCCTGGGGGCCTTCTTCGGCCTCCTCCTGGGTAAGCCCCTGGGCATCCTCCTCTTCGCCTTCCTGGCGGTGAAATCTGGGCTCGCCCAGCTCCCGGAAGGGGTGGGGTGGAAGGCCATCCTGGGGGTGGGGTTCCTGGCGGGCATCGGCTTCACCATGGCCCTCTTCATCGCCGCCCTAGCCTTCCCAAGCCCCTCCCTCCTAGACCAGGCCAAGCTTGGGGTGCTCTCCGCCTCCCTGGTGGCGGCCCTCCTGGGGCTCGGCCTGACGTACCTGGGCGCCCGCAAAGGGGGGTAGGCCGAGTTCCCCTATCCCCTACCCGAAGGGGGTGCCTTGGGATCCTTTTATGCTAATATGGCTGTATGCGAACCACCGTGGACCTGCCGGACCCCCTCTACCGGCGCCTGAAGGTGCAGGCAGCCAAAGAGGGGAAAACCCTGCGGGCGCTCCTCATCCGCTACCTGGAGGAGGGCCTAGCCCGCTCGAGGTCCACCTCCCCCAAATGCCTCCCCCAGATCCCCGAGGCGGGGCGGCGCATCCCCCCCCTAAGCCACGCGGACCTCTGGGCGCTCCTGGAAGACCATGGACCTTCCTGACCTCAACGTCTGGTTCGCCCTCCTGGTTCCCGAACATCCCTTCCACGCCCAGGCGCGGGCGTATTGGGAGGAGGCGGAGGAGCCGGCCCTGGTGAGGGTCACCGCCTTGGGGCTGCTCCGGCTCCTCACCAACCCCAAAGCCATGGACGGCAAACCCCTCAGGGCGGAAGAGGCCTGGACCCTCTACAAGGCCCTCCGAAGGGAAACCCAGGTGCCGCTCCTGGAAGAGCCGGAGAACCTGGAAGAGGTCCTGGGCGAATGGGTCCAGGAAGGGCTTCCCCCAAGGCTCTGGACGGACGCGTAGCTTGCCGCCTTCGCCCGGGCCGGCGGGCACCGTCTGGTGACCTTTGACCGAGACTTCCGGCGCTTCCCCGGCCTTCGGCTCTTCGTACTAAGCGCCTCGGGATAAAAAATCCTCAAGAAGCTCGGAGGAAAAGCGCGCCAGACGCCCTTCCTGGATCCCCGGCGAAGCGAACGCCTCGGCGGGGTACTTACAGGCCGGCCATCTCCAGGAAGTAGCGGTGGAGGCGGAGGTCCTCCGTGAGCTCGGGGTGGAAGCTCGAGGCCAACACCTTCCCCTGGCGCACCAGGATGGGCAGCCCCCCAAGCTCCGCCAAAACCTCCACCCCCTCCCCCACCCGCCGGAAGAGGGGGGCGCGGATGAAGACCCCGGGGAAGGGTTCCGAGAAGCTCTTAATCTGGATGTCCTCCCGGAAGCTTTCCACCTGCCTTCCGAAGGCGTTCCGCTCCACGGCCACGTCCAGTACCCCAAGCCGGGGCTGCTCGGGGTAGCCCAGGATCTCCCGGGCCAGCCATATGGCCCCGGCGCAGGTGCCGAAGAGGGCCAGGGAACCCTCTTCCACCCGCTTGCGCACCTCGTCCTCGATTCCGTATTCCCGGGCCAGCTTGCCGATGGTGGTGGACTCCCCGCCAGGCACGATGAGGGCCTTGAGCCCCTCCAGGTGCTCCTTCTTCCGCACCTCCTTTGCCTCTATCCCCAGGCGCTTAAGCGCCTCCTTGTGCTCGCGGAAATCCCCCTGTAAGGCCAAAACGCCAACCACGCCCCTCATCCTGGACTTAGGCTCCCGCCCTGTCAAGGGAAGCCCCCCGCCAGAAGGGAAGCGGAGGGCACCCCCACCTTGGCCTCACTCGCAAGGAACTGCTCCAGAAGCCTGGGATACCTGCGCCTGGGCATGGGATTACTATACCCGGCGCCACAAAAGACGCAGACTGTTGGCCGTCACCAACACGAGTGCTCCATTGTCCGCCAGCACTGCGGTCCAAAGCCCCGTGTAACCCATGAGGGTGGTGAGGAGGAAAAGCCCCTTGAGCCCCACCGCCAAGGCCACGTTCTGGCGGACCACGCCCAGGGTCAGGCGGCTTAGCCGGAAGGCCCGGGGCAAGGCGGCAAGGCTCAGAAGCCCCACGTCTGCACTCTGCAGGGCCGCTTCCGTGCCCTCGGCCACGGCAAGCCCTACCGTGGCCTTGGCCAGGGCTGGGGCGTCGTTCACCCCATCCCCCACCATGGCCACGCCACCCCTACCTTCCATCTCCTCCACCAGGCGGAGCTTGTCCACGGGAGAAAGGCCAGCCCGGATTTCCTCAGGAAAAAGCCCTATGGCCGTGCCCAAAGCCAAAGCAGAGGTCTCCCGGTCGCCGGTAAGCAGGAGGGGCTTAAGGCCCAGTCGGCGCAGTTCGGCCAAGGCTTCCCGGGCCTCGAGGCGGGGGGTATCCTGGAAGGCCAAGAGGGCCAAGGGAACCCCCTCCCTAACCAAGAGGGAAAGGCTGAAGCCTTCCTCCGCCAAGGCCTTCACCTGGGCCTCTACTTCCGGGGGCAGGTCCCAGGCCTCGGGCCGCACCAAACCCACCTCCTTCCCCTCCACCCGAGCGAAGGCCCCGAGGCCCGGCACCGCCCGATGCTCCTCCGAGGGCAAGGCCTTGGGGCCCAAAGCCTCCCGCACCGCCCGGGCTAAGGGGTGGGAGGAACCCTCCGCCACCCCCTTCGCCAGGGCCAAGGCCTCCTCCGCCGAAACCCCAAAGGTAACCACCCGCACCAGCGTGGGCTTTCCCAGGGTCAGGGTTCCCGTCTTGTCCAAAGCCACGTAGCGAACCCCAGCCAAGCGCTCCAGGGCCGCCCCGCTCTTAAAGAGCACCCCCGCCCTGGCTCCCCGGGCCACCCCTGCGGCGATGGCCGCAGGCACCGACACCACCAGAGCGCAGGGACAGGCGATGAGGAGAAGGCCCAAGGCCTTGTAGACATGCCCCAGGAAATCCCCCCGGAAAAGGGGAAGGACCAGGGCCACGAAGCCTGCCAGGGCCAGGACCGCCGGGGTGTAGCGGCGGCTAAAGGCATCCACCACCCGCTCCGCCTGGCTCTTCTTAAGCAAGGCCCCCTCCGCCAGGCGTTCCATCTCCGCCAGGAAGCCCTCCTCGGGAAGGCGCTCCACCTTTACCACCAAGCTCCCCTCCTGCACCAGACTGCCCCCGTAAACCCGGTCCCCTATCCCCTTGGGCCTAGGCAAGGGCTCCCCGGTGAAGGCGGCCTCCTCCACGGAAGCCTGTCCAGACACCACCACCCCGTCGGCCGGTACCCGCTCCCCCGGGGGCACCCTCACCAGGTCCCCCACCCTCAAGGCCTTAAGGGGCACCTCCTCCACCCCACCCTCCTTCAGGCGGTAGGCCCGCCTGGGAAGAAGCTCGGAAAGGGCGTAAAGGGACCTGCGGGCCTGGGCCACGCTATAAGCCTCCAGCACCTCCCCCACCAGGAAGAGGAAGACCACCACCGCCGCCTCGGCCTCCGCCCCGATGGCCAAGGCCCCAAGGGTGGCCAGCGTGACCAGACTCTGCATGCTAAAGGGGTTTTGCCGGAACGCAGCCACCGCACGACGAGCCAGGGGGAAAACCCCCACCAAGGCCGCCAGCCGATAGCCCCAAGGGGCTAGGCCGGGGAGGAAGAGCGAAGCCAAAAAGGCCGCCAGGAGAAGCCCTCCGGAAGCCAAGGCCCAGCGCCAGGGTCCCAAAACCCCCCTGGTCGTGTCCCCTTCAGGCTTCAAACGGTAGCCCAGGGCGGAAACCACCCTTTCCGCCTCCTTCTCCGCCCCGGGAACCTCGAGGTGCAGATACGCCTTACCGCTGGCAAAGCTGACCTGGGCCTGCACCACTCCAGGCACCTCGGAAAGGGCTTTCTCCACCTTTAAGGCGCAGTCGGCGCAGTCCAAACCCTCCACCCGGAACACGCGAACCCTGTGAGCATCCATGTTCCCAGGGTAGCATCATTTGAGTAGCTAGTCAAGTGTTCTCTTCCGCGTGCTCCAAAGCCCCCTCAAGAAGCCGTTCCACGTGCTCGTCCGCCAAGCGGTAGTAGACCTGCTTTCCCTCTCTCCGGAAGGCCACCAGCCTTGCCTGGCGCAGAAGCCTGAGCTGATGGCTCACCGCAGAAACCGAAACCCCAGCGAGGAGGGCTAGATCGCACACGCAAAGCTCCCCCGCCGCCTTCAAGGCCAAAAGAAGCCGCATCCGGGTAGGGTCGGCCAAAGCCTTAAGGAGGAGGGCGGCTTCCCCCAGCACCGCCTCCTCGGGCAAGGCCGCGCGCGCCTTCTCCACCCGCTCAGGGTGGATCTCGTAAACCCCGCAGACCGCCCGCGACACCATCTCACCAGCCCCGTTTGGCCAGGCGCTCCTCTTCCCTCAGTTGATCCAGGTTAATGCCCACCATGGGCTCGCCCAGGTCCTCGGAAACCTCGGCCAGCACCTCAGGATCGTTGTAATGGGTCACCGCCCGCACGATGGCCCTGGCCCGCTTCCTGGGGTCACCGGACTTGAAGATGCCGCTTCCCACGAAGACCCCATCCATCCCCAGGTGCATCATCAAGGCGGCATCGGCCGGGGTGGCGATGCCCCCGGCGGCGAAGTTCACCACGGGAAGGCGGCCGTGGTCGTGGACCCACCTCACCAGCTCCAAGGGGGCCCCGATCTCCTTGGCGTAGGCCACGAGCTCGTCCTCCCTTAGGGACTGGACGTAGCGAATCTGCTTCCACATGGTGCGGGCGTGGCGCACCGCCTCCACCACGTTGCCCGTGCCCGCCTCCCCCTTGGTGCGGATCATGGCCGCTCCTTCGGCGATGCGCCTTAAGGCCTCCCCCAGGTCCCGGGCCCCGTTCACGAAGGGCACCTTGAACTTCCACTTGTCGATGTGGTGCTCCTCATCCGCAGGGGTGAGGACCTCGGACTCGTCGATGAAGTCCACCCCCAGGGCCTCGAGGATCATGGCCTCCACGAAGTGGCCGATCCGCACCTTGGCCATCACGGGAATGGAAACCGCGGCCATGATCTCCTTGATGACCTTGGGGTCGGACATGCGGGCCACCCCACCCTGGGCCCGGATGTCGGCGGGGACCCTCTCCAGGGCCATCACCGCCACTGCCCCCGCCTCCTCGGCGATCACCGCCTGCTCGGGGGTGGTCACATCCATGATCACCCCGCCCTTGAACATCTCGGCGAAGCCCGTCTTGATCTGAAAGGTTCCCTTCTCCATCCCGTCCTCCATCCTCCAGCTTACCGCCCACCGGGTCAAGCCAAAAGAAGCCGGGGGCCCAAAGGCCCCCGGGGGGCACTAAAACTTACTCAAGGCAAATAAGCCAAGGGGTTACGGACCACCCCACCCACCCTCACCTCAAAGTGCAGGTGGGGCCCGGTGGACCAGCCGGTGGAGCCCACGTAGCCGATCACCTGCCCGGCCTCCACCCACTGGCCGGCCCGCACAGCGATGCGCGACATGTGGGCGTAAAGGGTTTCCACCCCGCCCCCGTGGTCCAACACCACATGGAAGCCATAGCCCACGGAGCTCCAACCCGCCACCTCCACCTGCCCCGCCTTGGCCGCCACGATGGGGGTGCCGTACGCTGCAGCTAGGTCAATCCCCGTGTGGAAGCGCTGAAAGACTCCCCGTTGGCCGAAATAGGTGGTGATGCGAAAGCCCGAAAGAGGCCAGCGCATGGCCCCTTCCTGGTAACTCACCCGGCGCACCTGGGGCCGCTGGGTCTGGGCCTGCTGCACCTGCCGGGCACGTTGCTGGGCCAAGGCCTGCTGCCTCCTCCTCTCCTCCGCCAGGCGCCTAAGCTCCTCCTGGCGCCGGCGCTCCGCCTCGAGGCGCGCCCTTCGCTCCGCCTCCTGCTTGGCCAGGAGGTTCTGGTAGGTGGTCCTGGCCTGGATCCCGGGAAGGAGGACCAGGTCCCCCGCCTTGAGCTCCGTGGGGTCCTCCACCCCGTTGGCCCGGGCCACCGCCACCGGGGAAAGGCCGAAGCGGGCCGCCAGGTCCACCAGGGTCTGGCCCTCCCCCAGGGTGAGGAGGAGGCCCCTGGCCCCCTTGGGGATGTAGAGCTCCATCCCCGCCACCAGCCGGTCCAGGCTCTCCAGGGAAGGGTTGGCGGAGATGAGCTCCAGGGGGGTAAGGCCGAAGCGCTTGCTCAAGGTGTCCAGGGTGTCCCCCGGGCGCACCCGGTAGACCTCCACCCCGGGGGGCACCCGGCGGGGGCGCTCCTCCACCCCCACGAGGGGGATGAGAAGGCGTTGCCCCGGGTAAAGGCGGTCCGAGGTGAGGCCGCTGGACCAGAGAATGTGCTTGGGGTCCACCCGGTAGCGGGCCGCCAGGGCGTTTAGGGTGTCCCCCGGCTTGACCTCGTAGAGGATCCAGCCCTTGCGCACAGGGGAGGCCACCTCCACCGCCCGCTCGGGGAGGGGAAGGGGGAAGACCGGTTTGGGCAGCCCGCTAGGGCTAAGGTTGATCTCCAGGGCAACCGCGGGTAGGGCGAAAAGGAGCAGGGGAATTCCCTTAATGGCCCACAACGTTCACCTCCAAAACCCCCAAAACTCTGGGGGATTATACCAACCCCCCCCCGGAAAAAGGCAAGGGGCAGGTGCCCCTGCCCCTTGCCCTAGCGGGCCGCCAGCGCGGCCAGGAACTCCTTGTTGCTCTTGGTCTTGGCCAGGCGGGCCAGGAGCATCTCCATGGCCTCCGCGGGGTCCATGTCCGCCAGGACCTTGCGCAAAAGCCACATCTTGTGCACCACCTCCTCGCCCAGAAGGAGCTCCTCCCGGCGGGTGCCGGACTTCAGGATGTCGATGGCCGGGAAGATGCGGCGCTCCTCCAGGCGGCGGGAGAGGTGGAGCTCCATGTTGCCCGTCCCCTTGAACTCCTCAAAGATCACGTCGTCCATGCGGCTGCCCGTCTCCACCAGGGCGGTGGCCAAGATGGTGAGGCTCCCCCCACCCCGGATGTTCCGGGCCGCCCCCAGGAAGCGCTTGGGGAAGTAGAGCGCGGCGGAGTCCAAGCCCCCCGAAAGGGTGCGGCCGGTGGGCGGGGTCACCAGGTTGTTGGCCCGGGCCAGGCGGGTGATGGAGTCCAGGAGGATCATCACGTGCCCCCCCTCCTCCACGATGCGCTTGGCCCTTTCGTGCACGAACTCCGCCACGCGGATGTGGTTCTGCGGGGGCTCGTCAAAGGTGCTGGCGATGACCTCGGCCCCCTGGACGCTTTCCCGGAAGTCCGTGACCTCCTCGGGGCGCTCATCGATGAGGAGCACGATGACCTTGATGTCGGGCTCGTTCTTGAGGACGGCGTTGGCGATCTTCTTGAGGAGGGTGGTCTTCCCCGCCTTGGGGGGGGCCACGATGAGCCCCCGCTGGCCGCGGCCGATGGGGGCCAGGAGGTCAATGACCCGGGTGGAGAGCTCGTCGGGGGTGGTCTCGAGGCGGATCTGCCGGTCCGGGAACTGGGGGATGAGCTCGTCAAACCGGGGCCGGTTCTTGGCCACCTCGGGGTCCAGGTCGTTCACCGCCTCCACCTTGAGGAGGGTGCCGTAGCGCTCGTTCTCCCGTGGGGGGCGGGCCCGGCCCACCAGGTAGTCGCCCGCCCGTAGGGCGTACTGCTTGATGAGCCCGGCGGAAACGATGGCCACCCGGGCGTCCATGTTGTGGAGGTTCTCCGTGAGGAAGCCGTACCCGTCCGGGCTGATCTCCAGGTAGCCCTTGACCAGCCTCAGGCCCTCCCCCTGGGTCTGCCTTTCTAGGAGGGCCATGATGAGCTGGTCCTTCTTCATCCGCTTGTAGCCTTCAATCCCCGCCTCCTGGGCCAGGAGGTGGAGCTCGGGCAGGATCTTGCCCGAAAGCTCCTGGTAGGAAAGGGAAGTTTCCTGCACGCTTTCCTTCTTCTTCATGGCTTGACCTTCTCCCAGTCTTCGGTGAACCGCTTAAGGCCGATGTCCGTCAGGGGGTGCTTGAGGAGGGCCTTGAACACCGCGTGGGGCAGGGTGGCGATGTCCGCCCCCATAAGGGCCGCCTCGGTCACGTGACGGGGGTGGCGGATGGAGGCGGCGATGACCTTCACCGGTAGGTCCTGCACCGCGATCATCTCCACGATCTCCCGAAGGAGCTCCCCCCCATCCCAGGAGATGTCGTCCACCCGGCCCAGGAAAGGGGAAACGTAGGCCGCCCCCGCCCGGGCGGCGAGGAGGGCCTGGTTGGCGGAGAAGATAAGGGTCATGTTGACCCGGATCCCCTCGGAGGAAAGAGTCTTGCAGGCCTTGAGGCCCTCCTCCGTGGTGGGGAGCTTGACCACGATCTGGGGGTGGATGGAAGCAAGCCGCCTTCCCTCCTCCACCATGAGGGGAGCCTCGAGGGCCGTGACCTCCGCGGAGACCGGGCCCCCCACCGCCTCGCAGATGGCCCGTAGGTGGGCCCTAAGGTCCTCCTCCGTGGGCCTTAAGCCCCGGTCCAGGAAGGCCTTGGCCAGGAGGGTGGGGTTGGTGGTGACCCCGGAAAGGACCCCCCAGGCCGCAATCTCCCGTATTTCTTCCAGATTAGCCGTATCCAGGTAAAGCTCCATCCGCTTCTCCTTGTCTAAAGGGAAATGACCGGCTTAGCCTCAGCCTAGAACCCCCTGGGGGCGTTGTCAAGAAGGCTAAAGGGCTGCTAGCATAGCCTTAGCCGCCAACGGGGGATTTTACCCCAGGGCGGGCAGGGTGTAAAGGCGAGGATGGGGAGAGTACCCCTTCCCAAAAGCCCAGAGCGAGCCGGGGAGGGTGGAAGCCCGGCGGTGAGGGAAGGCGGGAAGATCACCCCGGAGCCGCGGGAGGAAAGGGGCTTGCCCCCGAGTAATGCCCGCCGGGTGCGCCCGTGATAGCGCCCAAACGAGGGCCTGGGGCCCACCCCAGGAAGCGCGGTGGTACCGCGGAAGCGTAAGGGCTTTCGTCCGCGCCTTTAGGGCGCGGGCGTTTTCATAGGAGGGGGTATGTTCAAGGAAGTGGGCGAACCGGACTTTCCCAAGCTGGAAGAGGAGATCCTGGCCTTCTGGAAGCGGGAAAAGATCTTCCAAAAGAGCGTGGAGGCCCGAAGGGGGCGCCCCCGCTACACCGTCTACGAGGGGCCGCCCACGGCCAACGGCCTCCCCCACGTGGGCCACGCCCAGGCGCGGAGCTACAAGGACCTCTTCCCCCGCTACAAGACCATGCGGGGCTACTACGTGCCCCGCCGGGCGGGCTGGGACACCCACGGCCTCCCCGTGGAGCTGGAGGTGGAGAAGAAGCTGGGCCTTAAGAGCAAGCGGGAGATCGAGGCCTACGGCATCGCCCGCTTCAACGAGGAGTGCCGCAGGTCGGTCTTCACCTACGAGAAGGAGTGGGAGGCCTTCACGGAACGCATCGCCTACTGGGTGGATCTGGAAAGGGCCTACGCCACCCTGCACCCCACCTACATTGAGAGCATCTGGTGGAGCCTAAAGACCCTCTTTGACCGGGGCCTCCTCTACCGGGACCACAAGGTGGTCCCCTACTGCCCCCGCTGCGGCACCCCCCTTTCCTCCCACGAGCTGGCCCTCGGCTACAAGGAGATCCACGACCCCTCGGTCTACGTGCGCCTTCCCCTTAAGAACCCCGGGGCCTTGGGGCTTGGGCGGGCGAGCCTCCTCATCTGGACCACCACCCCCTGGACCCTGCCCGGCAACGTGGCCGCGGCGGTGCACCCCGAGTTCACCTACGCCGCCTTCCAGGTGGGGGACGAGGCCCTCATCCTGGAAGAGGGCCTGGGGCGGGCGCTTCTCGGGGAGGAAACCCCTGTCCTCAAAACCTTCTTGGGGAAGGAGCTGGAGGGCCTGGCCTACGAGCCCCCCTACCCCCAGGGGCTGGAAAAGGGCTACCTCGTGGTCCTGGCGGACTACGTGAGCCGGGAGGACGGCACGGGGATCGTCCACCAGGCCCCGGCCTTCGGGGCGGAGGACCTGGAGACGGCCCGGGCCTACGGTCTTCCCCTCCTGAAGACGGTGGACGAGGAGGGGAGGCTTTTAGTGGAGCCTTTCCAGGGGCTTTTCTTCCGCGAGGCCAACCGGGCCATCCTGAAAGACCTCCGCGCCCGGGGCCTCCTCTTCAAGGAGGAGCAGATCCTCCACAGCTACCCCCACTGCTGGCGGTGCTCCACCCCCCTCATGTACTACGCCACGGAGACCTGGTTCATCAAAAACACCGCCTTCAAAGAGGAGCTCCTAAAGAAAAATCAGGAAATCAACTGGGTCCCGCCCCACATCAAGGAGGGCCGCTACGGGGAGTGGCTGAGGAACCTGGTGGACTGGGCCCTAAGCCGGAACCGCTACTGGGGCACCCCCCTGCCCATCTGGGTCTGCGGAGCTTGCGGGAAGGAGGAGGCCATGGGGAGCTTCGCCGAGCTCAGGGCGCGGGCCAAAGGGCCCCTCCCCGAGCCCTTTGACCCCCACCGGCCCCATGTGGACGAGGTGGAGCTAGAGTGCGCCTGCGGGGGGACCATGCGCCGGGTGCCCTACGTCATTGACGTGTGGTACGACTCCGGGGCCATGCCCTTCGCCTCGATCCACTACCCCTTTGAAAACGGGGAGGAGTTCCGGGAGGCCTTCCCCGCGGACTTCATCGCCGAGGGGATTGACCAGACCCGGGGCTGGTTCAACTCCCTGCACCAGCTTGGGGTGATGCTCTTCGGCTCCATCGCCTTCAAGAACGTCATCTGCCACGGCCTCATCCTGGACGAGAAGGGGCAGAAGATGTCCAAGTCCAAGGGGAACGTGGTGGACCCCTGGGACATCATCCGCACCTTCGGGGCGGACGCGCTCCGGTGGTATATCTACATCTCCGCCCCCCCGGAGGCGGACCGGCGCTTCGGGCCCAACCTGGTGCGGGAGACGGTGCGGGACTACTTCCTGACCCTTTGGAACGTGTACAGCTTCTTCGTCACCTACGCCAACCTGGACCGCCCGAACCTAAAGGAGCGCCCCGACCCTAAGGTGCGCCCCGAGCTGGACCGCTGGCTCCTCGCCCGCATGCAGGACCTCGTAAGGAAGGTCACGGAGGCCCTCGAGGCCTACGACCCCACCACCGCGGCCCGGGCCCTACGGGACTTCGTGGTGGAGGACCTCTCCCAGTGGTACGTGCGCCGGGGCCGACGCCGCCACTGGAAGAACGAGGACGCCCTGGACCGGGAGGCGGCCTACGCCACGCTTTGGGAGGCCCTGGTCCTCCTTTCCAAGCTCACCGCCCCCTTCACCCCCTTCCTGGCGGAGGTCCTGTGGCAGAACCTGGTGCGGAGCGTCTTCCCGGAAGAGAAGGAAAGCGTCCACCTCTCGGACTGGCCGGAGGTGGACCCCGCGCTTCTGGACGAGGAGCTTCTCCTCAAGATGCGGGCGGTGCTCAAGGTGGTGGACCTGGCCCGCTCGGCGCGGGCCAAAAGCGGGGTCAAGACCAGGACCCCCCTCCCCCTCCTCCTGGCCACCGCCCCCACCCCCTTGGAGCGGGAGGGCCTACGGCACTTCGCCGGCGAGATGGCGGAGGAGCTCAACGTCAAGGAGGTGCGGGTGCTGGAGCCGGGGGAGGAGATCCTCACCCACCGCGTCCTCCCCAACCTGCCCCTTCTTGGGAAGAAGTACGGGAAGCGGGTGCCGGGGATCCGCGCCGCCTTGGAGAAGGAGGCGGAAAGGGCGGCGGCCTTGGCCCTAAAAGGGGCGCCCATCCCCCTGGAGGTGGAGGGGGAAACCCTGGTGCTCGCCCCTGAGGAGGTGATCCTCGAGGCCCAGGCCCCCGAGGGGTACCTGGCCCTGGAGAAGGAGGGGTACGTGGCCGCCCTGGAGGTCCGGGTCACGGAGGAACTCCGGCTGGAGGGCCTGGCCCGGGACCTCATCCGCCACCTGCAGCAGGCCCGGAAGGAGATGGGCCTCAAGGTCTCCGACCGCATCCGGGTGGCCTACCGGGCGGAAGGGCCCTACCGGGAGGCCCTGGAGCGCTTCAAAGAGCGGATCGCCGAGGAGGTCCTGGCCCTCCACTTTGAGGCGGGGGAGCCCCAGGGCTTCCTCACCCAGTTGGAGGACGAGGAGGGGAAGGTGGCCTTCGGGCTGGAGCGGGCCTAAGCGCCCCGCAAAGGCCCCAAGGGCATCCCCCCAAGCTGCGGTAGGGTGCAGGCGCGCCCCCCTAGCCCCACCGGGATGGTATAGTGCCTCCCGTGCAGGACCTAAGGGAACTCCTGGAACGCCTAGGGCTGGATGCCCTCTACATCACCAAGCCCCAAAACGTCCGTTACCTCTCCGGCTTCCCCCACCCCGAGGACGCGGAGGTCCTCCTCACGGAGGAAGGGGCCTTCCTCCTCACCGACCCCCGCTACCCGGAAGCGGAAAGGGAAAGCCGCCTCCCGGCCAAGGTCCTAAAGCGGGAGGAGAAGGCCGCCCTCCTCTCCGGCCTCCGGGGCCGGGTGGGCTTTGAGGCGGCCCACCTCCCCTACGCCCGGCTCATGGCCCTCCGCGAGATGGCCCCCGTGGAGTGGGTGCCCACGGAAGGGGCCATCGAGGCCCTCCGCCTGAAGAAGGCCCCGGAGGAGGTGGAGGCCATCAGGAGGGCCCAGGCCCTGGCGGAGCGGGCCTTCCACCACGCCCTCACCCTCCTGAAGCCGGGGGTGAGGGAGCGGGACGTGGCCCTGGAGATCGAGTATTCCTTCGTGTGCTACCTCATAGCTCCACCCCGGCCATCCTGAGAAGCACCCGGCTACGTATGAGGTTGTGAACAAGCAGGATGAGGTTCACCCGGGCCACCAGCCCCCAGTAGGACCGGGCCTCTATCCGATGAAGCCCCAAAGACCGCACCATCACGCTGAAGCGGGTCTCTATCCAGTTCCGTACCCTTCCCATCCACCCTCTCCACCCCGTCTCCACCACCCTTCCTCCCCTGACCCGATAGGGTGGTGTCTTGACTCCCTGGACCCAACGAAAGCCCCGGTCCCCGAGGACC